>CAYOQW010000108.1:0-5418 GCA_964406175.1 uncultured Candidatus Saccharibacteria bacterium | reverse complement strand
CCTTCTGGCATAGCACTTCATCTGGCTCAAGCCAAAGCTCTGGCGGTCAGGGCTGATGCGGATGAGTACATGATCGGCGTGGATACCCTCGTTGCTCTTGGTGATCAGATCCTTGGCAAGCCGGCCGATGCAGCGGAAGCGTTCGTCATGCTTCGCTCTGAGCAGGCTGCTTCTCAGGTCGTCCATTCCGGTGTTGCGATCGTTCATCAGGGTGTCGTCGTTGCCTCAGCGGTGGAGCACACGGTGGTGACCATGAGAGCGGTTTCGGATGCAGAGATCTGGCAGTACATCAGAGCGGAGAAGCCTTTCGACAAGGCTGGAGCTTATGCTATCCAGGAGGGTGCCCGGGGTTTCGTCGATTCGTATGAAGGCTGCTACAACAATATCGTGGGTATGCCGCTCTGTCTGGTCAGAGAGCTGCTTCTGAAGGCAGGTATAGCGTTGCAGGACCTGCCTCCCGTACCGGAGCTGTGCCTGGATAAAAGACTTGTATGTCTGAAATGATGACACTTCGACCATCCTTGAGCTTTTCGTATTCACGTGCTAGCGTAGATATACATTCGGATGTAATAAGTAGAGGCGAACATGATCACGGTCTATGGAGTGCTGTGGTGTCAGGATTGTGAAACCGTAAAGAAATATCTAGGCAGCCGCGGCATTGATTATCGATTCGTCGATATCGGAGCAGATCCTGCAGGGAAGAAGTATGTAGAAGAACAGGGCAAGGGTGACATCAGGGTGCCCATGGTGGACCTCGGTGATGGCACCATCCTGTGGGAACCGGATGAAGCAGCTCTGGCCTCGAACATAGGGGTGATGGCAGAGAAACAGGAAGACTATCGTGAGATCGTGATCATCGGAGCCGGCCCGGCCGGCATGGCCGCAGGCATTTATCTGGCCCGCGACGGTGCCCAGGTCACGCTGTTGGAAAAAGGGGTGATCGGAGGCCAGGCTGCGACGACCTGGATGATCGAGAATTATCCTGGTTTCCCGGACCCGGTCAGCGGACTCGATTTTGCAGAACGTCTGCAGAAGCAGACCCTGGCCTATGGCGCGGAGATCGTCCCTTTTCAGACCGCCAGCACTATAGAACGGAAAGGAACGTACCTGCATGTCACCACTTTCGAGGGGAACCGGTACCGCGCGAGGACGGTGCTCCTGGCGTTGGGCGCGAACTACCGCAAACTGAAATTGCCGGACGAGGAAAAGTTCATCGGCAAAGGAGTGCACTATTGCGCCACCTGTGATGGGGCTTTTTACCGTGATAGGACCATAGCGGTGGTCGGTGGCGGGAATTCGGCTGTGGAAGAAGCGATCTTCCTGACCAGATTTGCCAAAAAAGTCTATGTTCTGGTCAGGGAAGACCATGTGCAGGCCGAAGATATTTCATTTCAAAAACTCGAGTCCTCGGAAAAAGTGGAGATACGCTATCAAACTGAAACCAGAGCGATACTTGAAACAGCCGGGAAGTTCTCAGGTCTTAGAATTCGGGACATGGTTTCGTCTGTAGAGCGGGATCTGGCGTGTGACGGGATGTTCGTCTTCATCGGCATGCAACCGTCTACGGAGTTCCTCAAAGGTCAGCTAGAACTCGACCCGCATGGCTATATTGTTACTTCACCCACATTGGAGACATCGATCCCCGGGGTATTTGCTTCCGGCGATGCCAGAGCCGGGTCGATCAAACAGATCGCCAGTGCTGTTGGTGAGGGGGCTACCGCAGCTCTCATGATCCGTGATCATCTCAGGCGAACTTAAACAGGAGGCGTTCCATGCTTTTGAACATCATTGTGAACACGATAGCAGTGTATGTGACCGCACAGATAGTACCAGGGGTGTCACTGGATGGTTTTGGTACTGCTCTCGTGGTAGCGGTCATCCTGGGGGCCCTGAACACGTTCGTGAAACCGGTCCTGATCATCCTGACCCTGCCTATCACGGTCGTCACCCTGGGGTTGTTCCTTCTGGTGATCAATGTTCTGCTGGTGCTGATCACCAGCAGCCTCGTCCCTGGCTTCGATGTTTCCGGTTCCTGGTCCGCCCTGCTGTTCGGTCTGGTCATGTGGATGGTCAATTCATTTCTCCAGAGATTGAAATGAAAAATCAGATCATCCTGGAGGCAGTCAAAGCACTTCGTGAACCGAAACCGGGATCACACAAAGGAGACAATGGTAAACTGCTCATTGTAGGAGGTAGCGCGAACGCTACCATGGTGCGGTGCTCTATGCGACCAAGGTAGCAAGTAAATTCGTCGATCTTATCTATTTCTGCTCGGTGCCGGATAATAATGTTCTGCTCCGATCCCTGAAATCGCGTTCCTGTGAGTTTATCGCGATCCCACGAAGCGAGGTGGATATCATCGCAGATACGGTTGACGTGATCCTGATCGGACCTGGTCTCGGGAGGGGAGAACAGGAGCGGCTCCTGGTAGAAGAGCTGTTGAACAAACACACGGACAAGACGTTTGTCCTGGATGCTGATGCCTTGCATCTGATAGAGCCAAAATGGCTCCATGCACGGTGTATCGTGACCCCGCACAGGGATGAATTCAAAGCACTTTTTGGCGTGAGCCCATCAGAGCAGACAGTTTTGCAGGCAGCCGCTACCTACAACTGCGTGATTATCGCAAAAGGGGAGACCGACCTGGTGAGCGATGGCAGGGTCCTCCTGACCAATACGACCGGTAACGCCGGTATGACCAAAGGCGGGACAGGCGACGTTCTGGCAGGTTTGACTGCTGCTCTGGCCTGCACGAATGAACCATTCCGGGCCGCCCAGGCCGCTGCATTCCTAAATGGCCTGGCAGGGGACCGCTTACAGAAAAGAGTCTCTTTTTATTACAACGCATCTGACCTCATAAGGGAGATACCAAAGGCATTGGTCAGAGCTAGAAAACAATAATGCTAGTGATCTGGTTTTCTAGAGACGCGATTCATCGCGTTCGTACACCCTTGGTTTCCATTGTTAGGCTATCTTGACAGAATACTACGGTCGCCGTACTATGAGTCTGCAACTCATACAAATACATTATGAATTAGGAGCTCGCGATGAAACTGAAAGTAGGGGACAGTGCACCCCTGTTCACACTGAAAGATCAAGCCGGAACGGCACATACACTATCTCAGTATCTCGGATCCTGGGTCCTGCTGTACTTCTATCCAAAGGATGACACTCCCGGGTGCAAGGCTGAAGCCTGCTCGATCCGCGATTCCTGGGCCACTTTCGGTTCGGTTGGTTCTGTCGTCCTGGGGGTCAGTGTTGACTCTGTAGCGAGCCACGCCAAGTTCGTAAAGAAGTATGACCTGCCCTTCACGCTCCTGGCTGACGAGGACAAACAGGTGGTGAAGATGTACGACGTTCAGAAGGCCTTTGGACTGATCGCTGCCCGCACGTCGTTCCTCATCGATCCGGAAGGCAAGATCGCCAAGATCTACGAATCAGTGAAACCCGATGACCATGCCGGTGAAGTGCTTGCTGACATCAGGGAAATGCAAAAAACCAAATAATCAGGTGCATGTATGTTCATAGATTCCTTTGGGATCGCAGCACTTGCGGTATTCTTCTACATGACGATCTGGTTCGTGATAGCTGCCCGTCAGATGGATAACAGCATTGCTGATATTGCCTGGGGGCTTGGATTTGTGGTCGTTGCCTGGCTCACCTTCGCTCTGGGAGACAGAAACCTCCAGGGCCTGATCGTCAGTCTTGCGGTTACCCTGTGGGGCATTCGTCTGGCGACCCATGTCGCGATCCGAAATCACGGCCGAGGTGAGGATCCCCGCTATCGGAAATGGCGTGAGGAATGGAAAGGCAATGTCCTGTGGAGGAGCTATCTGCAGGTGTTCATGCTGCAGGGTCTGTTCATGCTGCTCGTATCTCTGCCGTTCATCTGGATCAATACCGTAAGCACTCCCACCTGGTCGATACTTGCGGTACTAGGCTTGACGATCTGGGCGACCGGTTTCTTCTTTGAGACCGTCGGAGACCTTCAGCTCAAACGGTTTCTGCAGGATGGCAGTAATCGCGGCAAGATACTCCAGACCGGTCTCTGGCGGTATACCCGCCATCCGAACTATTTCGGAGAAGTAACGCTCTGGTGGGGTATCTACCTGATAGCTTTTTCTGCTGGTGGCTGGTGGACCGTCATCGGGCCAATGCTTATCAGTTTTCTGATCCTGAAAGTATCAGGTATCCCGATGCTTGAGAAGCCGATGGAGACCAATCCGGAGTTTTTAGCCTACAGGCAGAGAACTTCAGCTTTTTTCCCTATACCACCTCACGGGAACTGAAGATCTAGCAGGTGATCTGTTTAGTCGGATATCGGGTTGTAGGCATCGCTGGTTTTCAGGTAGACTGACCGCGTTGTCATATTTTCTTTTGTGTACAGGTGCCTATGACGTCTTTTGAAGAGCTGATATCTCGAAGTCTTTCTCTGCCTCTGCACGGCGTCCGAGCTACCGTAGAACTGTTGTCCGACGGCTCGACCATGCCGTTCATCGCCCGCTATCGGAAAGAAGCGACCGGGGGGCTCGATGAAGTCCAGATCAGCGCTATTCAGCATGAGCGCAAGCGGCTGCTGGAGCTGGACGAAAGACGCAAGGCGATCCTGGCCGCGCTGGAGGAAGCAGGAAAGCTGACCGACGAACTGAAACGAGCGGTCGACTCCGCGCTCACCATGACCGAGCTGGAGGACATCTACCTGCCGTATCGACCAAAGCGCAAGACGCGCGCCCAGGCAGCCCGGGAAAAGGGTTTGGAGCCACTGGCGGACTTCATCTGGCAGCAGACCGACGGCGATGTCTATATGGAAGCGGCGCTGTATCTCAGTGACGCGGTAGCAGGTCTGGAAGAGGCCCTTCAGGGTGCTAGGGACATCATAGCCGAGCGGATCTCCGAGAGTACTGAGTCCCGTCAGATGATCCGTGATCTCTTTGAACGCAAAGCGAGCATTTCCTCACATGTCATGATCGGCAAGCAGACCGACGGGATCAAATACAAGGATTATTATGACTGGAAGGAGCTGCTCAGCACCTGCCCGTCGCACCGGCTGTTGGCTATGAGAAGAGGGGAGACGGAGGGCTTTCTCAGGGTCTCGATCGCTCCGCCGGAAGATGATGCAATCGGACTTTTGAAACGGCAGTTCGTACGGGGGAGCAGCGACTCGGCACAGCATGTGCTCACGGCGCTTCAGGATAGTTACACCCGGCTTTTGGGATCATCTATCGAGACCGAGTTCAAGAATTCTTCGAAGGAAGCGGCCGATCTGGAGGCTATCCGGGTTTTCGCTGATAACCTTCGGCAGCTTTTACTTGCCCCGCCGCTTGGCCAGAAACGCGTTCTTGGCCTTGACCCGGGCTTCCGGACAGGGTGCAAGGTAGTGTCCCTGGACGCTCAGGGTGCTCTTGTCCATCACTCGGT
>CAYOQW010000107.1:0-5422 GCA_964406175.1 uncultured Candidatus Saccharibacteria bacterium | reverse complement strand
GCACTGCGACCTGCCCAAGTCGGTCGAGGGCTACTACCAGGAGACCGGACGTGCGGGCCGCGACTCTCTGCCCGCTGAATGCGTCCTGTTCTTTTCACATGGCGACCGCAAAAAGCACGCCTATTTCATCGACAAGCTCGAGGACCAGAAGGAGCGCAAGCAGGCCTGGGACAAACTGGAGGAAGTGCTGAAGTATGGAGACCTGGCGACCTGCCGCCGCCACTACCTGCTGGGCTACTTCGGCCAGGAGAGCGGCCAGGACAACTGCGGCGGCTGCGACGTCTGCCTGGGGCAGGTGACGAAAGAAGATGCGACCGATATCACCAAAGTGATCCTGACCGCGGTCCGCGAGACCGGCGAACGGTTCGGCATGGGCTACCTCGCCTCCGTCCTCGTCGGCAAGACGAGTGACCGCATCGCAGCCTCCCGCCACGATCAGATCCCCTCTTTCGGGGCGCTGAAGGGGCACAAGATCTCAGACCTTACCTCTACCATCCGCCAGCTCGTGTCAGCCGGCCTGCTGAAACAGAGCCAGGGCGAATATCCTATCGTGCTTATCACCCCGAAGGGGCATAAATTTCTGCAGCAGGACGAGGCTATCAGTCTGCCCTCGCTCCACCAGTCCCGGTTCAAGAAGCAGAAGGACCGGACGCGGAACGATGAAAACTTCGACCAGGGTCTGTTCGACCGTCTGCGGGAGCTCCGCAAAACACTGGCGGACCAGCGGGGAGTCCCGCCCTATCTCGTCTTCGGGGACAGAACATTACGCGAAATGGCCTCACAGTATCCGCAGAGCGCCAAGTCATTCCTGGGGATCTACGGCGTCGGCGAACAGAAATGGGAAGATTTCGGCCAGGACTTCCTCGCGGTCATCAAGCAGTATGCCGAAGAGACCGGAGTGCAGGAAGTGAAGAAGGGCATCATCCCCGCTCTCGTACGCAAGCTGCTGGGCAATACCTTTTCCCAGACCCGGGAATTGCTGAACAAGGGGCTGACGCTTTCAGAGATAGCTGAGCAGCGGAACCTCGCCGAGGGCACGATCATCGCCCATGTCGAAAAATTGCTGAAGGAAGAACCGGATCTGGACATCAGCTCCCTCGCCCTTGATCACAGCCGGATGCAGGCCATCGAGGACGCGTTCCGCACTGCCAGGACCTGGGCACTCGGGCTGGTCAAGGAACGGCTGGGTGAAGCGTACAGCTATGATGAGGTACGATTAGCCCGCCTCTTCCTGGCTCGCGATCAATAAACCATCACGACCCGCGGGCAAGTCCAGGATGATGCGCTCAAGGAGGGACAGAGTCGTCGCTCTCTGGATGTCTTGTGCTCTCGAAAATTTCATATACTATAGTATGAGTATGTTACTTTAAAACCATCCACTACCAAAGGTTATTTATGACCACTGCCCCCTCCGCACGTCCGTCACTCCGTAAATGGCTCAGCCTCCTCGTCCTCAGCCTGGCACTGGCCATCATCGTCATCGACGGCACCGTACTGAATGTCTCCATCGCCTATCTCATCCGTGACCTGAATACCAACATCCAGAACATCCAGTGGGTCATCACCTCCTACTCGCTCGTCATCGCCGCTCTCACTATCCTGGGTGGACGACTGGGTGACTTCTTTGGCCGCAAAAAGATGTTCATGCTCGGGGCCATCATCTTTGCCCTTGGTTCATACATCTCATCCATCAGTACCAATGTGAACACCCTGCTCCTGGGCTGGTCGCTCATCGAGGGCATCGGCGCCGCGCTCATGATGCCCGCTACCGTCTCCCTGCTCATGTCCACGTTTTCCGGCAAGGACCGGGCGGTCGCCTTTGGCGTCTGGGGCGGGGTCGCTGGGGCTGCTGCTGCCGTCGGTCCTATCCTCGGCGGCTTTTTCACTACCTACTACAGCTGGCACTGGGCCTTTCGCATCAACATCGTGACCGTCGCCGTCCTGCTGATCGGTTCTATCCTGATCCGGGAATCGAGCGACACCAGGCACAAAATCACCTGGGATATCCCGGGCATCCTGCTTTCCAGCCTTGGTCTCGTTTCTCTCGTGTATGGGATCATTGAGTCCACGGACTACGGCTGGTGGACAGCCAAACAAACCTATCCTCTCTTCGGACGGAACCTCTCCCCGCTCGGATTATCCGTGGTGCCGTATCTCGCCGGAACCGGCCTGCTGCTGCTCGTCCTGTTCGTCCTCTGGGAAATGCATACCGAGAAACAAGGGCGGACGCCACTGGTCTCCGTGAAACTGTTCAAAAGCAAACAGTTCTCAGCCGGTATCGTGACCACCGCGGTCCTGACGCTCGGACAGTCCGGCCTCATCTTTGCCCTGCCGGTCTTCCTGCAGACGGTCAAAGGCATGGACGCGATCCATACCGGCCTGGCCCTCCTGCCCATGTCCATCACTCTGCTCATCTTTGCCCCCCTGGGCGCTGTACTCAGCCGTCGGATCATTCCCCGTCATATCATCCAATTCGGCATGGTGGTCAATATCATCTCGCTCTTCGTGCTCCGCTCCGAGATCTCGGTCGATGCCACCGCGACCACACTTCTTCCTGGCCTCATCCTCTATGGACTCGGCATGGGACTGGTCATGGCCCAGATCACCAATATCACCCTGTCCGGTGTGGATGTCTCTGCCGCCGGTCAAGCCTCCGGCATCAACGCGACCATGCGGCAGGTCGGCCAGTCACTGGGCACGGCCATCATCGGAGCTATCTTCCTCTCCTCCCTGACCAGCAATGTCACCGCCGCAGTGAACACGAACACCCTGCTTCCGGACAACGTGAAGCCGGCGATCATCGAAAGACTGTCAAACTCGAACTCTGAATTCCAGTCAGCAGCACAGAGCAGCGGCTCCTCGACCACCCCGCCGCAGGTGCTGGCCGTCATCACGGATATCAAGAACCAGTCCATGGTGGATGCCAACAAGACCTCGCTCCTCTACACCTCCGGTTTTGCCCTCCTGTGCATCGGGGCTACCCTGTTTTTGCCCAGGAGCAAGGCGTCCGAACGACATGGCACGGACTGACGATCAAAAAGAACGATCCATACGTCCCCAGGCCGGCTTTTTTGAAGAACAGCCACCTTGCACAGTTGCTCCACTGATATGCCCCGTTCTATACTGAGACGGATTTGTATATCAGTGAGAATACGATATGGCATTCCTGCGACGGAATTTTGTTTCGCTCATCCTCCCCTGCTGTTTGATCACTATAACAACTATCGGGCTTTGGGTCCTATGGCCTCGCCACTCTCCAGAAAACCCAAAGCAGAAGACAGCCGAACAACAAGCGAACCCTGCCCCTGCAGCAGCACCAATTATACATACTGTTTCATCACCACTCAGCGCTCCTGATTCACCGGCTGCCGTCAAGCTGTTGGAACCCGACGATGTCCTGGAGGCATATTCCACTGTATCTGATCTCAATGATGACCACGATCTCGTAGAAAAAGCGTACACTAAACAAATGAACCAGCGTCTGTTTCGAAAGTATCCGTTGCAGGTCGGCACAGAAAAGAGAACAGGGAAAGCACTTTCCATTATCATAACCTGCAGTGATGTTTGTCCTGATTATGCCGAATTCATGCTGCTGTACGATGACGATCTGACCCGTGAACAATGCGATGCAATAGCAGGATACTGGCGGATAGATCCGGCGTGGGGAGGAGATATCGGCTGTGCCCCCTACAACGGTTTTCTGAGAGAACAGATAGAGATGACAGACAAAGAAATAGTACGTTTTGAAGCGGCACTATCGCACCTGCCGCCGGACCAGGCAACCCGTCAGTGCTCATACGACCGTGCAACGCCGCTGCTCCTTGGCCACGAAGACATACAACAGAACAAGGTCCAGGTTCACCTGACCTGCACGAGCGACAACACCTCCTATATATACTATGACATCAACCGTGAAACAGATTGCAAGGAATATGCAGGGGTTTGGCTGACTTCCTCGGACGGAGTTCACTACTGCCGCCCTGGATATTTTCAAACGCTGGCCCGGCCCCTCACTATGGACGAGATCGATGCGATCATCGCCGAAATGAACCGGGTAAACGCTGAAACGACCGTCGTATACCCGAGCTGCCTCGGGGAAGATCGCCACGCATTCCTCAACTGTTTCTTTTCTTCCTCTGCCGCCAGACCCTGCGTCGCCGACGGCTGGTACAATGAAAACCGCGCTGCCTGTGAAAAAGAAACTGCTATCCAGTGCACCATGGACGAAATCTCAACCACAAGCGAAGAGCGCAAACAGTGTTTCACGACAGCCTATGAGCGTGCGTACTTCTATGAAGGTAATTCACCTTCGTACGATCGTTTTTACTTCCTCGACCAGTACCGGGAACCTCATGTTGAGGGCACGGATCCAAGGAACGGTGAACTGATAGCCACCTATTTCAACTGTCAGCTGGGCTATATCGGTGGGAACTGCATTGAATTTTTGGCCTACGAACGAACCCTGAGGACCGAAACCACGGATGACAGCATGTGCCGGTCTATGGGTGGCAAACCACTGTGGAGTTGGGATGTCTATCCAAATGCCGGTCAGGATGAACAGCAGCAATACTCGAGCTATTTTCAAAACCAAATTATTGCCTGTCTCGTGCTTCCCACCGAACCGTAGGCCGACAGGATTGTGAAGTTCGATATCCTGGAAACTGTTGACCTCTCGATTGCGTAGAGCAAAACGGAATATGAGACTATACACATTGTTCAAATAGTTGTACTATGTGCATCGCTTACTTCTACTAATATTGAGGTACCATGCCAAATACCAACAAACAGCGCGTAACCCTCTTCATCAATCCCGCCCTGGCCAAGCACGCCAAGGCCCAGGCAGTGCTGGAAGACATCACCTATGCTGAGCTGGTAGAAAAAGCCTTGAGCCAGTATCTGCCCGAAGAAACCATCATCAAGAAACCACATCTCACGAAGTGAGATTATGCTTGGCTGTACCCCTTACATTGACTGACAACGAAAGACCACCTCACGAGGTGGTCTTTCGTTGTATCAAGAGTTTGATTCAGCTCTATCATGCGATCGCGGCATTATACGTTTGCCAGAATATCTCGCTTTTGTCACCAGCAGCATCAGCTAATGCCTGTGCATATGGAATAGCCGCATCGACTGTAACAGATGAATAATTCACCAATGTCGCTAAACACTGAGCCCAACCTTCAACAGTTGGCTGCTGATTTTGCATTTGCTTAACGTAATCCGCTGGTGTAATCCGTTCAGCAAAAGGAACTTTTGAAAAATTATCCATACGTAACATCCTTAGTACACTACTTGATTATTGTCCTTCCTTGTACATGCATATTATACACCAAATGCTTATTGCACTGAATACCACGAGGGGACTAGCCCCGTATTCCAGTTACGATTGCAACCCTTTGAGGTGAAAGGAGAATACCTCGTC
>CAYOQW010000106.1:0-5457 GCA_964406175.1 uncultured Candidatus Saccharibacteria bacterium | reverse complement strand
GTCATACCCTGGACTATGGCTCTGGTATTTTTATCGATCAGAATGGACATGGAACACCTGTGCTTATGGATGAGGTAGAGTTATCGAGCGAGTGCGACGGCGGCCTGGGCGGCTTCGTCCATGTTGGAAATGGCCTTGATCCCGCTGGGCTCCAGGATCTTTTTACCTTCTTCTTCATTGGTGCCGACCATACGCATGACGATCGGGATCTGGAGGTTGTGAGCCGACTGGTAATTCACCAGCCCCTGAGCGATGAGATCGCAGCGGGTGATGCCGCCAAAGATGTTGATGAAGATCGCTTTCAGCCCGGGTTTCATGAGGATCAGCTCGAGAGACTGTTCCATCTTCTCGACGTTTGCTCCGCCACCGATATCCAGGAAATTTGCTGGTTTGCCGCCGAAGTGTTCGAGTACATCCAGGGTACACATGACCAAGCCAGCCCCATTGCCGATCACGCCGATATTGCCATCCAGCTCGACGTAATTGATGTCATATACCTGGGCTTTGCGTTCGATCTCGGACATACCACGTTTGAGGTCCGAGGAGGCGAATTTGTGTCGGTAGAGACTGTTGTTATCGATCGTCATTTTGCTGTCTGCCGCGATGATGCCGCGGTCGGTGAGCATGAGCGGGTTGATCTCGACGAGTGAGGCATCTTCTGCCCGCATGAGACGGATCAGTTTGAAAAGCAGGTCAGCCAGCTGCATCTCTTCTTTTGCTCCCAGACCTGAGTTCAGCGACTTAGCTAGCTCTCTGGCTTCGTAGGACTTCATGTCTGCATTGATGAGGATCTTCTTGATCGCATCGGGTTTGGCATGGGCTGTTTCCTCGATGTCGACGCCACCTTCCGTGGAAAAAATCAACACGAGAGACTTGTTCATTTTGTCAAAAGTGATGGAGAGATAGAATTCCTTCAGAATAGTCAGTTTTTCCTCGACGAGCACTTCTTCGACGGGCAGACCCAGGAGGGTAGCCCCGAGCATGGTCTTGATGACTTTTTCTACATGATCGGCATCGGTCAGCTTCACGCCGCCTGCTTTGCCGCGTTTTCCCGAGAGGATCTGAGCTTTGACGACGGAGCCATTGTTCTGCTTGGTGAATCTGATGGCACTGGCGATATCGAGATGGCTCGATACCAGGACGCTTTTGGCGACCGGTATATCATAGAGGCGGTAAAGTGCTTTTCCCTGGTATTCCTTGAGGTCCATAGCGGTGTCCTTGGCAAGTGAGTATGGTTAATTCAGCTGATAGCCTTCTTCGATCGCTTTCAGATTGAGTTCGAGTGATTTTTTGATGAACAGTGAAAAATCGACATCTTTCTGTTCGATCTCGAGGAAACTCAGGATCTTGCCGAGCAAGACCATATTGCCGACCCGGGAGGACTGCAGCTTTTCTCTGGCGACAGCAAAGAAAGGGAATACATCAGCACCCTTGGGAGGTTTGACGACGCCTTCATCAGCCCAGACCGTTTTGGCCCTGGTGGCATCATAATGGTTGTCCGAGGTCATGATCAGGAGGTCAGGGTGCTCGACCACGGGATTGGAGATCTTCTGATCGGAGATCACGACGTCGGCCTCGGTATTGCCGCCGCGGACCGCAGAATCATAGTCGAGGCTCAGCGTGGCGTTCTGCCCGCGGCTGACCGCGATCTTGGCTATGACCGTACCGAGCAGCTTGATGCCGTGTCCGCCGGCTCCGATGATCTTGAATTTTATGGGATAGTTCATGGATCAGCTCATGATAATTGATGATTACTTCGTCATGATACCGAGTTCGGTCTCTTTGAGTGCCTGCCCGGGCTCCAGATCGCTTCTGATCTTATAGGTTTCCTTGATCTGCATGAGCATTTCGTGCGGGTTCTTGAAACCGAGCCGGCGGCCGTTGTTCTCGATGCAGTAATCGCGAACCTCCAGCAGACCGAAGCCGTTCCAGGACAAAAGTTCCTTGATGCATTTTTTCAGGTGCGGCTGATGCCAGACCGATGAGCGGCTGTAGAAGTAGTGAGCATTGGAGGTGATGAGCCCTTGAGCGTTGAACGCGTCATAGGGGGCTCCCTGCGGACTGGTCACGGTCCTTACCCCCTTTGGAGTACAGGGGGACATCTGACCGCCGGTCAGACCGTAGATGTCGTTCACGTTGACGATGACCTTGATGTTGGCGTTGCGTCTGGCGGAGTGGAGCAGATGATTGCCACCGATGCCATAGATATCGCCATCACCTGATACGACGATCACATTCATCTCCGGTCGGACGGCTTTGACGCCTTCGGCCAGACAGACCGCTCTGCCATGAAGCCCATGGATACTGTCGAAGTTGAAATAGCCGGCAACCCGGCCGGTGCAGCCGATACCCGATACGATGGTCGAATTGGTGTGATCAAGTTCTGACTCTTTCATGGCCTCTGCGATGACCCGTTGCATGATGCCCAGCCCGCAGCCAGGACACCACATGGTAGGCCAGCGTGAAAAGCGGAGGTACTCTTTCAATTCTTCCTGATACATATGATCACCTTTTGTAAAAATCGCAGCAGGGGGTCAGGCTTTGTAGACTTTCTTTTCACGCATGGTCTCGATGATCTGGCTGAGGCTCAGATCGCCACCGATGACAGGGATCGATACGACCTCCCTTTTCAGGATACGCTGGATCTCTCCAGCATACTGTCCGTCATTCATCTCTACGACGACCACGTTCTTGTAACCCTTGCAAGCTTCGTTGATCTGATCTTCCAGCGAGGGCCAGATCCTGATCGGACGGAAGTATGCATAGGCATCACCCAGTTCGCGAACTATCCGGGAAGTGATACCGTAGGAAACAATGATCGTGTCACTATCCGTGTTTGGTGTGCTTTCACAGACCGCATACTTGTCAGCGACGGCCTGGACGTCTTTCTTGTACGCTGCATACCATTCACGGTAATACCCTGAATCCTTTGTTCTCGGGACATTGTCTTTGGCCAGCAGGCCCGTGAAGTGACGGCGGCCTTCGCCAAAGATCGGCCTGGACCTCGGCACTGGTTTGATATCGACGACGCTCGGGTCGAGAGCTTCATACAGATGGCCGATATAGCCATCCATGAGGAGTACGACCGGGCTGAGCGACTCTTCAGCTGCATTGAAGCTGTGGATGGTATAGGTGTAGGCTTCTTCTACTGAGTTGGGCGAAAAGGCGATCGGATAGAAATCGCCGTGGCTACCGTAGCGTGCCTGCATGACATCACCCTGAGAGGGGAGCGTCGGCATGCCGGTCGAGGGTCCGACCCGCTGGACATTGACGATAACGAGGGGAGCCCTCGTCATGTGACCAAGGCCGATACCCTCCTGCATCAGGGAAAAACCCGGGCCCGACGTAGCGGTCATCGATTTGGCTCCTGCCAGGGAAGCGCCGACGATAGCATTGATCGAGGCGATCTCATCTTCAAAATGCAGGTAGGCGAATTTGGGGTTGCGGGCCGGTTCTTCCGCCAGGATCTCCATGATCTCGCTCGCTGGGGTGATCGGATATCCGGCATAGAACTGCATGCCTGCCTGGAGAGCAGCCAGAGCAACAGCTTCGTTTCCCTGGAGGAACCTGATAGCCATGGTCATGACCTCATGTGATTAGTTGGTTTTAGGTATTTCAGTCAGTGCCAGGGCCTGATCCGGGCAGTAGCGGACACAGACCTGGCACCGTGTGCATTTGGCCACTTCAACGATCTCGTTGTTCTTCAGTTCCAGATTTTTCATCGGGCATACGCCGACGCAGAGCTGGCAGCGTTTGCACCAGGCGGGATTCCAGATCAGGTTTGGTCTTTGCTCTGTTGTATCCATGGTCTGCGTCCTCGTCAAAGTAGCCAAATACAATGCTGTGGTATTAAAGATTATAGTGAGGAGAGGGGAATAGACCCATCTTTGAAAATGGTTTCACACGAGCAATCACTCTACCAACGATGTTCCGTTTTGGCAAGGTCCATGCTGTGGCTGTGCCGCTGTTGTCAGCGGTGATATTGCCACGCGAATCGCTGCTGTGCTGGCGGTTGTCACCCATGACAAAATATTCGTCCGTACTCAGCCGTTCCACGACGTAGCCTTCGGTACTGGCGGGATTATCGAGGTATTCCTCCCTCAGAGCAATACCGTTGGGGTACTCGGTATTGTAGATGATCACCTGGCCGTCTCCCCGTATCTCGAGACGGTCGCCCGGCAATCCGACGATCCTTTTGACCAGATATCGATCTGTCTCCTGCGGCGGCACCAGGACGACGATATCGCCCCGCATAGGGTCCTTGAACTTGTAGCTGAGGATATTGGCATAGACTTCCTGACCCTCCTCGAGCGTATCGTACATGCTCGATCCCACGACCGTGAAGGGCTGGAGAACAAAAAGCCGGATAATGAAGAAAACAATGAGGATAATGGCGACGAGCTCCAGCAGGAAAAGTACAGCACTGAGAAGGAAAGTTCCCAGATCCCGCTTGTTACCCGTTGTTCCGACCTTGGCCGGGGGAAAACGATTTGGTACGATATCCATGCAGCACCAGGTGAGCTAGTGGACCAGACTAAAAGGTGTACGTCTGCGCGCTGAAGTACTGAAATGAACTGAAGGGCCACCATCGGAGAAATGCTTTGCCGACAATGTCACCCTTGTGGATCGTCCAGGGATCCTGAGCTTCATTTGTCCTTGCATCCACACCGCCACGCGAGTCATTGCTGACTTGACGGTTATCTCCCATGACGAAGTAGTCATCACTTCCGAGGGTGACCTCAAGGGTGCCTTTGGTCACTTTATTGTTACCGGCGAGGTAGGGCTCGTAGATGACGTGATCGTTGATGAGTACTTCTCCTGAGCTATTGATGGTGATCTTTTCCCCGGGAAGTCCGATGATCCTCTTGATGTAATCCCGGGTGTCCCGGGGCGGATGCAGGATGATGATATCACCCCGTTTTGGCGTCATGAGCCGGTAGGACAGTTCATCGATCAACAGGATCTGACCTTCCTGAAGCTTCGGCTCCATGCTGGCGCCCAGGATATAGAACGGCTGGACGATGAACATGCGGATCAGGAAGGAGAGTACTCCTACGATGACCATGATCTGCAGGATCTCCAGGAGAAATCCAAAGAAGGACAGGAGCGGATTGTGATGGAGATCCTTATGGGGTAGACCATCGGAGCTGCTGTTGTCGGGGCTACCGGGTTCAGCAGGTTCAAGGGGGGTAGGGAACGGTCTTTGAAAATTGTCCATGGTTCAGTGCCTATCCGTGTGATGCATTAGACCCTTTTTCAGAAAAAACAAGCATTTGGAGGCTTGTTTTTCCGGAATGGTGGGCGGCAAAGGGCTCGAACCTTCGACCTCATGAATGTGAATCATGCGCTCTAACCAACTGAGCTAGCCGCCCGCTTGCATGTAAAGGCAACGGGGAGTATACCATCGGTCATCGGTGAAAACAAGGGTTGTTTTCACCGATGACCGATGGTATACTC
>CAYOQW010000105.1:0-5489 GCA_964406175.1 uncultured Candidatus Saccharibacteria bacterium | reverse complement strand
CCCCAATTTTGATATGGGCAGGTATGGCATCGAGTTCGTAGCTTCGCCACGGCATGCAGATGGCATCGTGATCACCGGACCGATCTCCGCCAACATGGCCGAGGCGACCAGGATCTGCCATGAGTCAGTACCAACCCCCAGGATCGTCATTCTGTGCGGAGTCGACGCCATCAGCGGTGGTCTCTATGCCAAAAGCAAAGGTGTTGACCGCAGTTTCCTGGATGAAGTGAAAGTCGACTTGTATGTACCCGGCGATCCTCCACATCCGCTCACCTTCATTTCGGGAGTTCTTGCACTACTTGGACGATAAAAAGGACGTCAGCCTCTCAGAAGTACTTATCATTTCATCGGTCAAACAGCTCGCGGCTGAGCTTCTGGATCCAGATGTACGATCTGGATCTTTTTTTAATAATGGATCATCTACAGGCTCTGCGAAAGACTGCCTGACTGAACAGCAACAGATAATTGACGAATGGCTGGTCCAATACCACACCTTCAGACCGCATCAGTCGCTCGGTTACTTAGCACCACAAGCTTTCTATGAGAAACTCGTGGCCTGATGTGTTCTCGATCCAGTGAGCCAGGACACCTTCTTGTCCCTCCCCCTTTACCATGGTATCCTTGATACGACCCTACTCACGAGAAACAAACAGCATGCCAAAAAAGTCAGAAGCAGCAAAGATCAACAAACCGGCCACGATCACGCGCGAAGATGACCAGGTAATCAAGGAATTTGCCAATTATCTGGAACGTATCAAGTTCGATCAGTATATCGAGAACCACTCAAAGTTCCGGAAGGTGCTCTGGTACAATTTCATCGCAGGTATTGCCCACGGCTTCGGCTATATCATCGGCGCGACCATATTCATCGCCTATTTCTGGCTCATCATTGAGTGGCTCGGCGGACTCCCCTGGATCGGGCGTCTGATCGCACAGATCGTCGAGATCGTGCTTCGTCACCAGATGAGCACCTAGAGCGTTTGCCAGTCGTCGAGTCCACTGCTACAATCTTCATTGTCTGATTTTGTTTATTGATCAAAATAAAAGGAGCATCACATGCCCACCGCCCGCATCGGCATCAACGGCTTCGGCCGTATCGGCAGACAGGTCGCCCGTATCGTGTTCGAGCAGAACCGCGACATCGAGATCGTCGGTATCAACGACCTGATGAAGCCGTCTGTTCTAGCCCATCTGTTCAAATATGATTCCAACTTCGGCATCTTCAATGGCACGGTAGAAGCCAAAGAAGCCAGCATTGTCATCAACGGCCATGAGATCCCGGTTCTCGCCGAAAAAGACCCCGCAGTCCTGCCCTGGGGCAAGCTGGGTGCTGAATATATCATCGAGTCGACTGGCCTGTTCGTCGACAAGGAAGGCGCTTCCAAACATGTCACTGCCGGTGCCAAAAAAGTCTTGATCTCTGCCCCGGCCAAGGACGAGGACATCACCATCGTGCTCGGAGTCAATCAGGAAAAGTACGATCCCGCGACCCATCACATCATTTCCAATGCTTCCTGCACCACCAACTGTCTGGCGCCCATCGCCAAGGTCATCAATGACAAGTTCACCATCAAGAAAGGCTCCATGACCACCGTGCATTCCTACACCATGGACCAGAAGCTCCAGGACGCCCCGCACAAAGACCTCCGTCGTTCCCGCTCCGCCTGCCAGTCCATCATCCCCACCACCACCGGCGCCGCCAAGGCACTTGGTCTCGTGATCCCTGCCCTGAAAGGCAAGATCGATGGCTTCTCGCTCCGCGTCCCGACTTCGACCGTTTCGATCGTTGACCTCGTGGCACTCGTCGAAAAACCCACTACGAAGGACGAGATCAACCAGGCTCTTCGCGAAGCCGCCAAGTCCGGCAGCCTCAAAGGCTATCTCGACACCAGTGACGAACCGCTCGTCTCTATCGACTACAAAGGCAACCCCTTTTCCTCCATCGCTGATCTCATGTCCACCATGGTGATCGACGGCGACCTGGTGAAGGTCGTCAGCTGGTATGACAATGAATGGGGCTACTCCAACCGTATGGTCGACCTGGTCGAGTATGTTCACTCATTTGAAAAATAGACTTTGACTGTCGTGCATATCCATGTCCTGATCCTCAGGATGAGGACATGACTTGTACCATGACAGACTGCACCCATGCTCTTCAAGAACAACAACCAGAACGACCAGCCAACCGCAGAAGAACCGTCCGCTCAGCCGCTTTCGCCCACCGGTGAACTGCAGCAGAGCGGTCCGCGGGAACAAACTCTGTATCTCCGACCAAAACCGCCCTCGGATGCTCAACGAGGTGCACAGGTTTTGAAATTTGAGCCAAAACCCCTGTACGCACCGGTCAGCAAAGCTGCACCGTCGCAGCCTCAAGGCCCTATGCCAACCACTCAGCCGATATCGCAGCCTCAAGCAGTGTATACTCCCCCGCCACAGCTCCCCCCTGCAGCCCAGCCCCTGGAGCCCACGCCAAAAATACTGCATCCCTTTGATACCATGGAAACTCCGGTCATCCCCAAAAAAGCACCACGCTTCACGCTCGCGCACATTTCGTTCGCTACCGGGCTACTAGGCGTCCTGCTTCTCGTGATCGGGACTCTGTTCCTCGTTTTCCAGCCCCAGACACCGACGTATGTCGATACCTCGCTCGCCAAAAGCGACCAGCAGCGTCAGGTCGACCTGCATGTGATCAGAGATGCGTTGAAAAACCTCTATCAGAACAATAACCAGCAGTATCCCATACTGACCGTCACACTTGACGGCGCCACTGACGGGCTTTCATTGGAGCTCATTCCCCTGTACCTGAAAACAGTACCGATTGACAACGATCCTGCCAGTCCGTATTACTACGCGTCACTGACCGGGAAGAGCTTCCTCCTCCGGGCCCGGCTATCCAATGGTACTCTCTATGAAGTCACTGATGAAACCCCATAGCTCGCTTGCCTCCCTGGTACTCTTCGTCAATCAGAATAAAGAACGCGCCCGCCCTCTGGTGCCCAGGCTGCAGGAATGGTGTGCCTCCCATGAGGTGATCTGTACGCTCATCGAGCATGAGTCCAAGAAAGGAAATGACCCGGTCCAGATACAGAAGTACCGTCAAACGATTCTGGACTCTCAGGCTGACCTGATCTGCGTACTGGGCGGTGATGGAACACTCCTGCGGGCAGCCGATGCGTTTGCGCAGCTTTCTATCCCTCTTCTGCCCATTCAAACAGGCAGTGTCGGCTTTCTCATGTCCCTGCCCATGGAACATGTCATAGCCGCCCTGGATGAACTTGTCATGCAGGCCAGGTTCCCCCTGGATGAACGCATCATGCTGAAAGCGCACACAGACCGGGACGAAGACCCGCTCTATTGCACCAATGAATTTGTGGTAACCTTTGAAGATACGACCCGACTCCACGCGGTCAAAGTGACCGTTGACCATCAGTACCTGGCCACCTACCGGACCGACTCGCTCATCATCTCGACCGCGACTGGCTCTACTGGTCATAATCTTTCAGCTCACGGACCGATCATCCATCCAGCTATGGACGCGGTCGCTGTCACCCCTGTCTGTGCCTATGCTTTGAATCTGCGCCCTCTGGTCGTACCTGCGAGCCAGGTCATCGAGATAAGCACCGAGGGCACTTCGGAGCCTCTGATACTAGTCTCGGACGGGCAATCCCGGCGCACGACGACCAGAACCGTCAGCATCGCCCGATCTAAACACCCCCTTCTCCTCGTAAAAACATCTCGTTCCCTGTCGTTCTTTGATACCCTGCATCAAAAGTTTAACTGGCAATAAAAGGAGTTCACATGCCCTATCTCACTCTGGACCAGGTAGAAGTCAAAGGTAAACGTATTCTCGTCCGTTCGGACCTCGACAGTCCGTATGACAAGGCAGCCAAACAGATTATGGACAACGAACGCCTCTCTGAGGCCGCCAAGACCATCAAAGAACTGAGCGACAAGGGTGCCCGCGTCGTCGTCTTCGGCCATCAGGCCCGCCCCGGCAAAGGCAGCTTCACCCGGATGAAGCGTCATGCCGAGCTGCTCAGTACCCACACTGGCAAGACAGTCAAGTACATCGATTCCATTCATGACAGCCCCGCGATCGCTGCCATCCAGGCCGTGGGAGAGGGTGAGATACTGCTTTTAGAGAACGTCCGTTTCTCGAGCGAGGAAACCCTGGAGCTCGAGCTCGATAAGTTCGCCGGTCTGCACATGGTACGCGACCTCCAGCCGCTGTTCGACCTGTACGTTCAGGATTCCTTCACCACGGCCCATCGTGCTCATACCTCCATGGTCGGCTTTCAGGGCATCCCGAACGTTGCCGGTCGCAGATTCGCGCTCGAGGTCGAAGGCATCGGCAAAGCGGCAAAGCAAGCAGAACGCCCCTACGTCATGATCCTGGGCGGCGCCAAGATATTCGACTACTTCAGCCTCATCGACAAAGTACTGGCCGAAGGATCTGTCGATTCGATACTTGTCGGTGGACTCTTCGTCGATCTCTGCCTCGTGGCCAAAGGATACGATCTAGGCAAAAAAATGGAATTCCTGAAGGAGACCGACTCGCTCGCCAAGAAGCGTCTGCTCGATGTCGTACCTCAGGTCAAGGAATATCTCGACAAATACCCGAGCGTCTTCGTGATGCCTGAGGATGTGGCTATCGAAGTCGACGGCAAACGCCGGGAGATCGGTATCGACCAGCTCCCGAGCGAACACATGATCTACGATATCGGCAGCAGGACCGCCGTCAAGTATGCCGAGGTCATCAAGTCCGCCAAGACCATCTACCTGAAGGGTCCGGTCGGCATGTACGAGAACCCCGAGTTCTCGCTCGGGTCAAAAGTCGTCATCGAAGCCATCGCTTCGTCCTCCGGCTACTCGCTCATCGGCGGCGGAGACAGCGTCACCGTAGCCAAAATGTTCGCCCCGCTCGAAAGATTCTCCCATGTTGGCCTTGCCGGCGGAGCCACGCTCAAGATGCTGGCAGGCAAGAAACTGATCGCACTCGACATGCTGGAAAAAAGCTGCGAAGCGTTCCCACCAAAAGACTAACGATACTTTCTCACAACACCCACCACGACCCCGCCGATGGAGAGCTCCTCTGACGGGTGAAGGTCGGGGTAGTTCTTGTTGGCGGGATGAAGAATTACGGTACTCCCCTGTTTTTCGTAATATTTCATGGTCCAGCTGCCGTCTATCTCAGCGATGACGATATCGCCGTTGCGGGCTGGCTTGCCCTTTTCCACCACGACCATATCTCCCTCATGGATGCCGGCGTCGATCATGGAGTCTCCCTGCACGGTCACCACAAAGGTGCTCGACGGATCATCGACCAGCAGCTGGTCGAACGACAGGGTCTTCAGGTGCTGCTCCTCCGCCTGGGTCGGGAAGCCGGCAGCGATCGAACCGAGCAGACGGTACTGACCGACCAGGTCCCGGGGGATCAGCTTGCCTTTGCTGTCCTTATATTTCAGTGCAAGATTTGAATTTTATAATTC
>CAYOQW010000104.1:0-5542 GCA_964406175.1 uncultured Candidatus Saccharibacteria bacterium | reverse complement strand
TATCGATACTCGGCAGCTGACCCGCCACATCCGCAATTTCGGTGTCATTCCAGGCGCTATCCTGGTCACGGAACAACTCGATGACCAGACAAAAACAGATACACTCGCTCGCATCAATACTTTTTCTGATCAGACACTGATAGAAGAAGCAAGCTGCACCGCTGGATACAAATTCGGGACCTTTCAACCTGAACTCCGGCATATCGTGGCGATGGATTTCGGTATCAAGAAGAGCATCCTGCTCAATCTGGCTGGACAGGGTTTTAATGTAACTGTTGTTCCCTTCAACACCTCATTCGGGGATATTCAAAAGCTTGTACCAGACGCCATATTTCTCTCAAATGGGCCGGGTGATCCAAAATCTATTCCACAGTCGATCGAGACCATCGCAAAGCTTGTACAACGATATCCAGTCATGGGCATCTGCCTGGGTCATCAGCTCCTTGCTCTCGCTCTAGGCGGAGATACCTACAAATTGAAATTTGGTCACCGGGGCGGCAATCACCCGGTCCAGGACCTCACGACCTCCAGGGTATCCATCACTTCTCAGAACCATGGATACGCGGTGGATGCTCTCTCGCTCTCTGACACTGGACTGGTCGTCACTCATATCAACCTCAATGATCAAACGGTCGAGGGGATGCAGCACAAAACATTACCAGCCTTTTCCGTTCAATACCATCCGGAAGCCAGCCCGGGTCCCGAGGATTCACTGTACCTCTTTCTGAGGTTCAAGAATTTGGTCGAACATACTCTCCGCCAACCTACGAAGTAGAAAACCATGCCAAAAGACCTCACAATCCACAACGTTCTCGTCCTCGGATCTGGGCCGATCGTCATCGGTCAGGCAGCTGAATTTGACTATGCCGGGGCCCAGGCCTGCCTGTCGCTGAAAGAAGAAGGCGTCGAGGTTGTCCTGCTGAACAGCAATCCTGCGACAATCATGACGGATGACACGACCGCTGACCGCATCTATATCGAGCCTATGAACCTCGAGGTTATCGAACGCATCCTCGAACGCGAACGGCCCGATGGCATTTTGCCGACCCTCGGTGGCCAAACCGGTTTGAATCTGGGGAAAGCCATTGCGGAAGCAGGATTACTCGTCAAATACAGGACCCGCCTGCTGGGAACCCCCCTGGAGACGATCAAGAAGGCTGAGGATCGGGAAGAATTCCGGAACCTGATGCTGAAGATCGGCGAGCCGATCCCACCCAGTGATATCGCACATTCCGTTTCACAGGCACGCCTGATCGCAGACCGGATCTCCTATCCGGTGATCATCCGGCCTGCCTACACCCTCGGCGGCAGCGGCGGCGGGATAGCCTATACAAAAGCCGAATGCCAGGTTTTTGCGACCCGTGGACTGGAAGCAAGCCCGATCCAGCAGATCCTGGTAGAGAAATATATCGGCGGCTGGAAAGAGATCGAATACGAAGTCATGCGGGACAAGAACGACAACTGCATCACGGTCTGCAATATGGAGAATTTCGATCCGGTCGGCATCCATACCGGAGACTCCATCGTGGTAGCCCCCAGTCAGACGTTATCGAATCGCGACTATCAAATGCTGCGTACGTCGTCGGTCAAGATCATACGTTCACTCGGTGTCGAGGGTGGCTGCAATGTGCAGTTTGGACTTGACCCGAAAAGCTCCAGATACTTCATCATCGAGGTCAACCCCCGGGTGAGCCGTTCATCCGCACTGGCTTCCAAGGCAACCGGTTATCCGATCGCCCGGGTGGCGGCCAAGATCGCTATCGGTTTGACGCTTGATGAGATCACGAATTCCATCACTCAAAAAACAGTGGCGGCCTTTGAGCCTGCTCTCGACTATGTCGTGGTGAAGATACCCCGATTCCCTTTTGACAAGTTCCCGGAAGCCAACCGGACACTCGGAACGCAGATGAAAGCTACTGGTGAAGTCATGGCCATCGGCCGAACGTTTGAAGAAGCCATGAAGAAAGCGATCCGCTCGCTGGATACCGTGCCGGAGCTTGATCTTTTCACAGACCTTGAGGACTACTGGGCTGAACCTACTGATATTCGCCTGTTCCTCCTGCTGCATGCCCTCCGAGCCGGCATCTCCAGGGAATACATGTGGGAGAAAACGCAGATCGATCCCTGGTTCCTGGACAAGCTTGATCGACTTATAAGGTTCGAAAAAACACTGGCTGGCAGCAGCACTGCCGCTATTTACGCGTTATTGAAAGAGGCAAAACAACTCGGCTTTGCCGATACCGAGATCGCTCACCTTTCCAGCTCCACTGTGGATCAGATACAAGCCCAGAGAAAAAAAATAAATTTAGACCCCACCTATAAGATGGTCGACACCTGTGCCGGCGAATTTGAAGCTCAGACCCCGTATTTCTATTCTTCCTGGGAATCAGAGAACGAGGCAGTGTCTGACCCGAAAAAGTCCAAGGGAAGGGCGATCGTCATCGGTTCCGGACCTATCCGCATCGGTCAAGGGATCGAATTTGATTATTGCTGTGTCCATGCCGCGATGACGATACGGGAAATGGGGTACGAAGCCGTCATGGTGAATAATAATCCGGAAACGGTCAGTACCGACTTCGACGTTTCCGACCGTTTGTATTTCGAACCTCTGACAGCAGAAGATGTATCCCAGATCTACCAGAACGAAGGCGGGACAGCGGTCGACCCAGCGGAGAGACCCCGTTTCATCACCCAGTTCGGCGGACAGACGTCACTAAACCTGGCCTCAAAACTGGCAAAAGCCGGGATCATGCCTCATGAGGGCATGGTAGACAGTATCGAACGGGCATCAGACCGCCGACAGTTCGAGCACCTGCTTCAAAAGCTGAAGATCCCCTATCCGAAGGGGAAAGCTGTCATGACACCAGAAGAGGCGATCGCCACTGCTGACGAGATCGGCTATCCTGTCCTGGTCCGGCCTTCATTTGTCCTCGGTGGACGAGCCATGGAGATCATGTATTCCCGAGAGGAGCTCAAAGCATTCATCGGTTACGTGTTCAAGGTCTCACCAGACGCACCGGTGCTCATCGACCGCTACATCTCAGGCCGCGAGGTCGAGATCGACCTGATCTATGACGGCCAGGACGTCCTCATCCCCGGCATCATGGAGCATATCGAACGTGCCGGCATCCACTCGGGTGACAGCATGGCGGTGTATCCCACCCAGAATTTAACACAACAGCAAAAGGACACCCTCGTGGTATACGCTACCAGGATGGTGAAAGAACTCGGTAACCTGGGGCTCAATAATATCCAGTTCGTCATGGACGGTGACGCTCCGCATGTCATCGAACTCAATCCCCGCAGCAGCCGTACGGTCCCCTATCTCAGCAAGGTCACAAATATCCCTATGGTCGATATCGCGACCCGCATCATGTATGGCAGCACGATCAAGGAGCTTGGTTATACCCCGGGTCTGGTCCCTGAGCCCACCTATGTAGCCGTCAAAGCACCTGTTTTTTCCTTTGCCAAGCTGGAACGCGTCAATACCAAAATGGGACCTGAGATGAAATCGACAGGCGAAGTGATGGGACTAGACACCACCTATCCACTTGCACTCTATAAGGCCTTTCTTGCATCTGGTATCTCGGTCCCTCTCGAGGGAGGGACTCTGCTCGCCACGATCGCCGATCTGGACAAAACAGAATCCATCCCGATCATCCGTGGCTTCCAGCAGCTCGGATTCCGTATCATAGCTACCCAGGGAACAGCAGACTTCCTGAGAGCTCAAGGTGTTCAGTGCGAAAGGATCGCCAAGATCTCTGAGCAGCAAAGCGATGATATCCCCACCCTGCTGAGGAGCAAAGCTGTTCAGCTGGTCATCAATACACCCTCACCGCATCAGGCTTCGCTCCACGATGCTCCGCTCATCAGAGAAACCGCTTTCCAATTCGCGATTCCTTGTCTCGGCTCGCTCGATACGGCTCGGGCACTCCTCACTGCCTTGAAAGAACAGAGAAGAAAACGAGGATATTCTGTGTTGACCATACGCGAATATAAAAACCAGAAATAGTTAAAAATTCATCCCGGTCGTCAATCGGGAAAAAGCCAGATTCAGATCAAGCCAGGCTGGAAAAACCATTTTTTCTCTCCTGGCTTTTGATCGTGGTGCATCCGGACCGCTGCGGTCATGAATGTGTGGCTGGAATGCATCATTGCCGATAGTTGAAAGACCGATCTGATATACATATTCTCCCTGCAGTTCTCTCCATAGATCGACTCCCACGCTCCCGAGCAGTTGCTTCACCCAGCTTTCACTCTGGGAGGCGAGATCCGAAGCGGTGATGATATGAAAATGCCGCAGCTGAGCGGCCTGATTCGTCGTCATTCCGGGGATATCCGCGACAGGAGTGCGGGTCAGGAACAGGGAAAGAAACCGGCGTGGAAGGACAATCACTCCACCCGATGAACCTGCCTGGCCAGCAATAGCTGCCAGGGTACGGTTGAGACTCAGGCCCAGGAGAACCGGAAGACCAGTCCTCCGCTTGATGACATCACCCAGCTCACGAACGACCGCTTCGTATGTTGCAGAAGCGCAAACTCCTGATCTCGTAATATCAACAAAACCCCGATGAAGGCCACTTGTTTCTACCCGGTGGCTCAATTGGCGCATCGCGTCAAACATAGCCTCAGACGAGGCAGCGCCGGCTTCGAAATCCGTAGGGACGATCTCAAGCGAGGGATATATCTCCAAGGCATCGATCAAGGTCATCCCTTTCTGAATCCCCAAACTGTAAGCCAAATGATTGGATGAGGTGACGAGAGAACCCTCGCCTCCGGTGACAAATGGTCGATTACAAAGTTCCAAACGATCACGAGAAGCAATCGATGCGTAGAGATCTTCAATACAGACATGTACGATAGCTCGGGGCAGATTTTCTGATGTTGGTTTTTGATTCTGCATGATGTTTCTCCGGTGAATTTCTATGACCGGAGTATACTAGTACAATCGTACTAATGTCAAGATTCTTTATAAACATCCTGCAATCCCTCCATTTGCATTTGGAACATCTCGAAATACTTACCTTTCTGATCCATCAATTCATGATGAGCACCATGTTCGACTATACGGCCTTTATCTAACACATAGATATGATCTGCAAACCTGACCGAAGAAAAATGATGAGAAATGAGGATCAGTGTTTTATCCTCAGCATGATCCTTGAAATATTTGTACAGCTTGTATTCAGTTTTTGCATCGACCGATGCTGTCGGCTCATCGAGGACTAGTATCGGAGCATCGCGATAAAATGCCCTGGCGAGGGCGATCTTCTGCCATTGCCCCTCAGAAAGCTCTACTGCATCCTCGCAACCAGGTCCACGTTTATTGATGACTGTATCATATCCATCCGGCAACAGAGTAATAAACTCGTGAGCACCCGCTAAAATCGCTGCCTCCTCTGCGTTTTTTCCCGATTCTACGTGACTGATTTCAATGTTTTCACGGACCGTGGCCTGATATCGTACAAAATCCTGAAATATGGCGCTAAAAAGCCCATGAAGATGCGCTGTTTGATATTCTCGCATATCTCGACCATTGACC
>CAYOQW010000103.1:0-5543 GCA_964406175.1 uncultured Candidatus Saccharibacteria bacterium | reverse complement strand
GCAGCGGCCAGAGCATTTTCCACATTGTATGAGCCGATCAGGGGGATCGAGGTAGAGACCCGGCCGGCAGCGGTGCAGAGGTCAAACGAGGTCCCGGAGGCAGAAGTCTTGACGTTCTCCGACCACAGCTGGCACTGGCCCGTGGGCTGTGTAGAAAAAGGGGCAGTTCGATAAGCCCATACCTGGCTGGCCGCAGCCCGGGAGAGGAGCGGGTAGGAGCGGTCGTCGGCATTGAGCACCATGGCGGTCGGGCGCCCTTTGCTTTTTGACCGCGAAAGGCCGAAGAACAGTAGGGCTTTTGCCTTTAGATACGCTTCGGCAGTGCCGTGATAGTCGAGGTGGTCTTCGTGTACATTGGTGATGACCGCGGTATCGAAATCGACACCCCAGACGCGGTGCTGCTCAAGCCCGTGTGAGGTCGTTTCCAGAACAACCGTATCAAAACCCTTGTCCACGATCCTGCGCAGCAGCGGCTGGAGCTCCCGGGGGTCCTGGGTGGTGACGTGCAGCCCGGTCTGGATCTCTTCGTCACCGATAAAGGCCTGGATGGTGTTGATCAGGGCAGTTTTCCGGCCGTTGGCTTTCAGGAGGTGATAGATCATCGAGGTGGTCGTCGTTTTGCCGTCCGTTCCCGTGATCCCGATGACGTGCAGTGATCTGGAGGGGAAGCCGGCTCTCGCTGAAGCCCACATGGCGAGGGCCAGGTGGTACAGGTTCTTGAGCTTTTGTTTGGCCGTATGCTGGATCCCTGGGGTTCGCATCGTTGTTACTCCTAGAAAAAGACATCATGCTTGATGTGCCAGAGCCCGCGCCGGACTATCGGGTACAAGAGGTTCCAGGCCTTCTTTTTCCCGGGCGAGGGGTAGTAGTCCATCGCCCCTATGAATTCTTTGATCTCTCCCTGAAATCCCTGTTTGAATTTCCAGACCCCGTAAAAGGGGTCTTTCGGGTCCGGGGTTTCGGGTAGCCCTACCAGGTCATAGGTGGCGAAACCGGCCTGTTTGGCCCACTTGATGGAATACCACTGCAGGAGATGGTTGGGCATGAGTGCACGTTTCTTCTGTCCGGAAGCGCCGTATTGATAATAGGCACGAGCATGAAAGGCGAAGAGGAGGACGCCTCCCAGCAGCTCGCCCTCGTGCCATGCCATGAAAAGCTTTGCCCTGCCTGCATCAAGCAGGCTTGTCCACAGCTGCTCGTAATAGGAAAAAGAGCGGACCGGAAAGTGTCCGCGGGCACCTGTGGATAGATGCAGGTCGTAGAAAAGGCGAAGGGAGGCCTGATCGTGAACATCGGTGATCACAACTCCTTTTTTTTCGGCCAGCCGGATGTTGTAGCGGGTCTTTTGGTGGAAGGAAGTGAGGATCTCTTCCTCTGAGCGTTTGAGATCGATCCACATGGTCTTTTTGAACTGTGGATGAAGCGATGAAGCGACAAATCCAGAGGTGCTGAACGCTGCTGCGGCGGACTGGTCATCTGCTCGGGCTTCACTTTCGACTTTCACCAGCAGTGCGTGGTGCGCAGGGGCGAGCTCTCTGGTGAGGAACTGGAGCAGATCGGTCAGGATGGAGGCACTTTCGGGCCGGTTCCAGCTGAGGGCGGGGCCTCGGGGTACGTAGAGTACCGAGCCGGCGAGCGGAGCCAGTTGTCGTTTCAGAACGAGCACGGGCAGCTGATGGACCGGATCGTAGACAAAAAGCGGCTGCCAGTGACGGGTTTGCTTGAAATCGGCCCACGACAGCGTCTGGAGGATATGCGGATCGGCCTGTCTGGTGAGGTCACTGTCCCATGAGGAGCCGGTGGGGTGATCTAGGAGTATGAACATGTGGTCTACGTCTAAAAGTCAGGCTGGGCGGCGTTTGAGAAGTGACGGGAGGGAGCGGAGCGAGTTGAAGAGTGCCCGTAAACGGGGCCAGAACGAACGGAATATACGGCGGAAGGCAGGGGCGTATTCGATCATTGTCCCGGAAAATCCGAGCTTGAATCTGGTGATGCCAGCCCATTTTTCTGCCAGCGGGTCGTCCGCCATGGCGATACCCCAGAAGTCATAGAAGGCAGATCCTGCGTCCCGGGCCAGCTCCATCGCGCGGTAGTGGAGCAGATAGTTCGCCATGTACTCCCGTTTCAGGTCTGCGGTGCCGCCGTAGAGGTAATACGCGGTATCCTGATAGAAGATCAGCAGTAGTGCAGCGAGCACGTCATTTCCCTGTCGTGCGGTCATGACCGTGATATTGCCCGCAGGGGAAAAGGCGTCAAAGAGGGTCTGGTAGTAATCCATGGGGTAGAACGTAACGTTCTGGCGCCGGGCGGTCACGGTCAGCAGCCTGTAGAATTCGATCAGGTCAGTGCGTTCAGTGGAGGCAGATATGGCAACTTCCTTTTTTTCAGCCAGGCGGATATTGTATCGTGTTTTTGGTTTGAAACTTTCCATGAGGTCCGGTACCGTCAGGTCGACCTGTGAGGTGAATCGAGGCTGCACCGACGTGGTCGGATAGAATTTCAACTGCTGCCATGAGGAGGTGGCAATGCCGGTCAACAGGGGTTCCACTATCAGGTCGGTTGTCTGGGCGGTCTGACAGATCCTGGACAGGTGTTCCAGAAAATACATCATCAATTTCGGTGTCTGTCCCGCCATGACCGGCCCTCGGGATAGATATGCGGTAGCGCCGCCCAACAACCTGGCATGGACAATGATCTGGGCGACACCGACCAGTTCCTGCTGGTGCAGGATCCCATAACGGAGGACCTGGTCGCCCATCAGATGTTTGAAGTCGCCCCAGGCATAGCTTTGCAGCAGGTTGCCGGGACTGTGGAGCTCGATGAACGCATCCCACTCTTCCCTTTCGAGAGAGGAAAGAGAGATTATGGTGAATTTCGGATCTGCGTCTGGAGCGGGCTTGCGTGGCAAAGGTACCTCGTCGTTATTGTTTCCACGTGGAAACTTTGGTTTTTCAAAAAAGAATAAAAATTGGCTTCATACGGCCAGATACGAGTAGATTGCCATATGAGGGTGACAAAGTAAAGCTACGGAGAAGCAAATTTGAAGGGTGACTGGAGGTGCGCTCTTTCAAATGAGCGCTGGGAAAGCTGTCGCCAATCGGGCGAAACCAGGTCCTGGCCGTACTGATAGAGTTGTCCGAGCCGGTACAGGAAGTCGGCGGACTCCCCTCCTTTCCGGTCCCAGTCCAGAAGTGCCGCCGATGCCGTAGAATACCAGTTATTCTGGTCTGCTGGCTGTGTGGCACCATAGCCTTGCCGGAGGGCCAGGTCGGCAAGTTTCAAGCGGTACAGTTCTACGTGCGGATCAGAGGTGATCGCCTGCAACCAGAGCGATGCAGCGGCAGCGGGATCGGCACTTTCCTGCCGCAGACCATTCTTATAGAAACTATCAGCCTGCAGGATGCGGTAATTGGCAGCGATCCCCGCAAGACACAGTATACCTGCGAGGAGAGCGCTGAGAACGGGAATGAAAAGCATGCGAAAGGTCCGCTGTCCGGAAGCGATTTGTTCTGGTGCATCGTGTTCTTCGGGTCGTAGGCAGAGCGCGAGGTAGAGCCAGAGCAACGCGTCGAGGGTTATATTTCCCATGTCGACCGCTCCGCGTAGTGCGTAGAGCAGGACGCCGGCAGCGCAGGCAAGGCGCCAGAGTTCGTACTTGTCACCTTGCTTCTGGCGAAGTGTCTGCAGGGTAGTCAGACCGAGCAAGGCGAACCAGGCGATCATCCCTAAAACGCCTACCGACAGTGCCTGATCTAAAATATGACTGTGCGCACGATCGACGTATACGGTCATGAGGTGCGTGTCGGTCGGACGCAGGGAACCGGGGAACACGAGTTCGAGATTATCGAGACCGTATCCGGTCAGTGGCCTTTGGTCGATCAGGGCGAGCGACCGGTCCCAGATCTGAAATCGTTCGATCTGGTCCCAACGTTCAGGATGCAGAAGTTCAGCGACCCGCCAGGAAAGAGAGTTTTGGCTGACCAGGATGACAAATCCCGTCAAATAGAGCAAGGCGGTGCCGGTCAGGAGGGCCACTATGGTGAGACGGTGCGCCTTGAACCGTCTATAGAGAGTGAAAAGAGCTACCATGAGCAGGGCGCATCCAATACCGATCCAGGTGGAGCGGGATCCCGTTCCCCAGAGGCCGATCAGCAGGAGCGGAACGGCGGCAAGAGCAAACATCTTTGAGCTTTTCGTTCGAGTGACAGCGGCAGCCAGGAAGAGCGGCAGGACCATGCCGAGGTAGGCAGCGGTGTAGTTGGGCTGCCCGAAAGGGCCGACGAGTCTGCCGGCATATGCACCGGCTGACTTCCAGGCACTGTAGGCAGGAATATTCCAGTATTCGAGCAAAGTCATGATGATGAGGCCAATTCCGCCAGCCAGAACTCCTGCCAGCAGGGTCAGTCTCAATACCCTCTTTCTGCTTAGGGAACGAACCATCCAGAAGAGTGCCACATCGTGAAGTAGAAGCATCAAGCCTTGCCTGCGGTACGTACTGCCCCACCAGGCTTGATGAGGGGAGAAGGCGGTCGCGGTGGAAATGCACGCGGACAGCAGATAGATGATCAGGCAAATGGTGGGCCAGGAAGGCCGGCGCCATGAGAATTCCTTGGGAGAGTGCGTGCTCATGGCGAGCATAAAGAAAGCGAATGCCAGCTCTATGCCGCTCTGGATCAGTACCAGCTTTGGGATATCGAACACGAGAAAGGCCTTCGTGCTGTAGATCAACGGGCTAATGGCGAAAGTCAGCGCGATGCTGACAACAGTCGCCCAGGAAAAGAACAGGTGCCATTTGGATGAAGACATGAAAAGCCAGATTAATAATGGGTTCCGATAGCATTCTACTATATTGATGGGCACGAAAGTACCTGGTCGTACTCATTTGGCCGCCGGAGGGAAAGTGCCCGCGTAATGCAGGGAAGACTGGCTTGGTGGAACAGTTATGTGATGGTACACTATCGCAGGCTTCCGATATCAGGGGGATGGTGTACATGCTGGTCTTAGGGATTGAGACATCGTGTGATGAAACTGCGGCCGCTGTTGTTCGGGACGATGGGTTTGTCCTGTCCAGTATCGTAGCTTCCCAGATCCCTTTATTTGCTTCCCTTGGAGGGGTGGTCCCGGAGATGGCGGCCCGAGCCCATACCGAGAAGATCATTCTGGTCATAGAAGAAGCTCTCAAGGCGGCGGATACCGACTGGACCTCCATAAGCGAGATCGCAGCGACGCAGGGGCCGGGTTTGGTAGGGTCACTGCTCGTCGGGCGGTGCACCGCCGAGGCGATCGCCTTGGCCAAACAAAAACCTCTGCGGCGAGTCGATCATTTGCGAGCCCACACCCTGGCGGCGGAACTTTGGGATGAGAGTTTTCACGTGGAAACTGGACCAAAGATCGGATTCCCTGCGATCGCGCTTCTTGTTTCGGGTGGGCATACTGAGATCATATGGATGGTGGACAGGGAGCATTGGGAAGTCGTCGGATCGACGATCGACGATGCCGCCGGCGAAGCTTTTGACAAGGTCGGAAAGCTCCTTGGCTTACCC
>CAYOQW010000102.1:0-5568 GCA_964406175.1 uncultured Candidatus Saccharibacteria bacterium | reverse complement strand
GCCATACCTGCCCATATCAAAATTGGGGTTCCCTGAGGCCCCGAGCTCAAGCTCAGCACTGCAGTCGCCGCCAGCGGAGATCTGGCGGAGCTTCAGAGCTCTGCCCAGCAGGCTTGTGATCTCTTTGCGAACTGCAGATGCCACAAAAGCTATAGGGGAGTCGTTGCCTTCTTTGACGATCAGGTTTTCTCTGGTGTTACTCGCGAGACGGTGGTCCTGCGTGAACTGGATACGTTCAGGAAAGAGGCGGGAACATTCACCGCAGAACGAACAGCACCCCAGGTCGATGGACAGAGGAGCAGAGGCGATAGCTCCCATCGGGCAGCTTTCACAGACCTTTTTGACATCACCTTTGCTGGCTGTGATGACCGGTCTGCCGCGGAACGGCGGCTTGAGAGAGGCTTTGCTCAGGTCGGGGATATACTGCTGGCCGTGGTGCTGGAGTATGGTGGCAGCGTTGTGTATGTTCATAGGTCATGTCCGCAATAGCTGAGGTTATAGCTTTTGTTGTTGATAGGGAAATCAGAGATCTCGAGATCACGAAGTGAGAGGGCAAGTGCCAGCCAGTTATGGAAGGATGGATCTTTGATCTTGTAAGTGCTTAATATGCCGGCTCCGTCCGTGACCGCACAATGACAGATCTCACCCCTCCAGCCTTCGACCAGAGATATGGTGAAAGAGTCTTTGGCAGGTTTGATCCTGGAGGCCTCAGCCGGTAGACTTATCTCTGTCTCAAACAGGCCGTCAGATGCGAGCAGCGTTTCAAGGATGTGGAGTGATTGCTGTATTTCTTTGCTCCGCAGCAGAAATCTGGCATACACATCGCCGCTTTCCAGCAGAACGGGTTCGAATTTGAGCAGTCCGTATCCAGCGAATGGATGACTGGCTCGAGTATCGCGGGAGAGTCCGGCCATCTTGGCTGCCATGCCGACCGCACCGATGCCGTGCACCTGGTCGCGGGTCAGTCTGCCGATGGCATCGAACCGGTCTTCCAGACTGGTCATGTGGTAGGAATGATGGGCCATTTCGAGGAAACGTGTCTTGTAGTCAGCGAGTATCACCTGAAGCCTGGTCCGAAGCTCAGCGGTCAGTGGATAGTTCGATCCACCGATGCGGGACATGGTCTTGCCCACACGGTTGCCGCACCAGCTTTGGGTAAAGTTGATGATCGGGGTCCGCAGCACACCAAAAACTGCACTACCGAGCTGGTAGGCAATGTCCGTGCAGAGGGCACTGAGATCGAGCGTGTGCATGGCGATGCGTTCGAGTTCCAGAGCGATAGTGCGTTCCACGGCGAGGCGGGGAGCTGTCTGGATACCAGACAGGGATTCCATCAATGAGCAGAACGCGGTCCCATGGCCCACAGCGGTGTCGCCTGCGACATTCTGGGCAAGCATGGTCCTCTGAAGCCAGGACCGCTCGGTTACCATCAGAGACTGGGTCCCGCGATGCTGCCAGCCGAGCTGGATCTCCAGATGGAGGACCGTTTCGCCGTTGCAGATGAACCGGAAGTGGCCGGGCTCGATGACCCCGGCATGGATCGGTCCTACCCCGACCTCGTGCAGCTGATCGCTCTGGATCTGGTAGAACGGATAATCGTTCACGTGCAAGGACTGGTCGTGACGGTCCCAGGGGAACCGGATCGGCTTCAGCCAGGGGTGGCCCTCAAAGGTGATGCCTTGATCCTCCCAGATCTCCCGTTCGAAGCCGTGCAGGGCAGGGATGTCCGGGGTGAGCGACTTGAGGCTGGTGGTTTCTTTTCCTAGTTCGTAGGACAAAAGTGCAATGGTATGGCTCTGGTCATCAGCAATAGCCATGATGAACTTCAGACCACTCCCGTGCGGGTAGGCAAAAAAGTTCACGCAATGGCAGGTGTCCTGACCGAGCAGTGAGCGTACCACCTCTGAAAATTCCGCATACGGCAGGACCGGGATGTCTTTTATCGAGATGGTTTCATTATTGTTGACGGTTTTGGGAGATGTCATCTGGGCCTGCTCGTAGGAAAATGTACGGTACTAAAAGGCAGCGATAGAACGATCGATCAGATCGATGATGAATTGGGGAGTGGCAAAACCGATGACCGAAGCGATGAGGAGGAACAGGAACGGAAAGAACGAGTGCCAGGGGTTTGTCTTGCTTGATCCCGGTGCGGTCTCCAGCGGCTGGGGTGTGAACAGGATATCGAGAAAGCGTTTGCCCAACGCATAGACGATGACGAGCAGCAGTACGAGCACCATGCCGAGTGTCAGATAGGAGTGATCCTGGACCAGGGCTTTGATCATCAGATATTCACTGATGAACAGGCCTGAGGGGGGTATGGCAGCGATCCCGACGAACCCCAGGAGGAGTACGAGCCCTCCCAGCGAGGATGATCTCAAATAGTTGGCCATCTTGCTGAGGCGATTGGTTTTGAACATCGCCTGGATCTGATCTGTTTGGAGGAACAGGCTGGATTTGATGAAGCTGTGCAGGATGAGGTGGAGGATCGCCGCATAGTATCCGGCTTCACCCAGGGATAGACAGATCAGGATGATGCCGATGTGCTCCAGACTGGAAAAGGCCAGCATCCGGGTCAGGTATTTCACCTTGTACATCTGGGTGGCTGAAAGGAGCAGTGAGATCATGCCGGTGATGAGGAGGACCGACCGGATCCAGGGGAAGATGCTGGACTCTGACATCAGACTGCAGATCCGGAACAGGGCAATGAACCCGACGTTCATGAGGGCTGTCGACATGAGAGCACTGACCGGGGACGGTGCGAAGCTCAGAGCATCGATGCAGACGGGGTAAAAGGGGAAGGCCTCCAGTTTGACACTGAAACCGACCAGCAGGAACAGGAACGAGATCTTGAGCCAGGCAGGATCGACATTGGGGATGTACTGCTTTAACTGGGTGAGATCCATGTGGGAAAGTGAGAGGTCACTGGCAGAAAAACCCGCGGTCAGGGCGAGGATGCCGACAAAAGCAATAGCCAGAGCGACCGAAGCGATATAGAGGTATTTCCAGGCTGCTTCCAGTGAGAGTTCTGATCGTTCGTAGTACGTGAGTATGGTCATGAACACCGTGGTCGCTTCGATCCAGATCCACAGGAGGATGATGTTAGTAGTGAACAGAGCCCCGATGATCGAGGTGATGAGCAATACCAGCGTCGCTGCATAACGGCTTTCTCTCCTGATCTCGGAAGGTCGGCGTGCCATGTAGACAAAGCTGTGATAGAACACGGCCATGCTGATGGGGATGAGCGTCAGGTAGAGCAGCGAGGCGAGCGGGTCAGTATGGAAGTATTCCGGCATATTCACACCCTGCGGGTTGGCCACATAGATGCCGAGCACTACTTCGGTGGTAAGGAACACGAGACTGAGCAGCAGGTTGGTCAGTCGACGCCGGAGCAGGAACATGAGCACCGCAATTGCCAGTGAGGAGACAAAAAAGTAGATCATAGTTCAGTCTTTCAAACTGGTTAGTCGCTGGGCTGAGTTGGACTTAAAGACGTCCCCGATACGCTGCACGAACAGACTGAGGATCACGAGGCTCATGAAAATATCGATCAGGATACCTATGTTGATGATATAGGGAACCTCGCTGCCGACAGCGAGTGAGAGTAGAAAGACGCCGTTCTCAATGATGAGGTAGCCGATGAGATGGAGGAATATGTTGCGATGAGAAACGATGAAGTACACTCCGCTGAGAAAAGCGGCAAACGCGATGAAGAGATCGGGTGTTTCAATATGTTCTCCCACCTGGAGAGAATTGGTGAACAGAAAGCTGAAGATGATGGAGGACAGCACAATGAAAAGTGAGTAGTGGGCCGGCACCGTGCCGGAGACCAGCCTGGTGACATTCCGCGTTTTGCGGCTTTCCATGAGGAAGTAGGGGATCGCCAGCGTCTTGATGACGATAGTTTCCAGCAGGATGAACAATAGATTCAACAGCTCGATGTGCTTCAGCTGCAGAAAGGCGATCAGGAACAGAAGCAAACCCTGGAAAGCGAGCAGCCATACGAACCGTTTGACCCGGTCGGTGAGGGTGAAGAGAATGAGCGAAGCGGCATAGAGTGTGATGAGGAAGGTTTGCATAGGTGGTGTCTATACTGGTTGGACAAACATGAGCACGACGCCGAAAAACATGACAGCGAGAGAGGAGTACAGCAGCATGTACAGAGGATTTCGAGCCATTTTATGGCGGACTGTGAGAGATTCTATGGTGCCGATGGCCAGAGCATAGATGATCTGGACGCCTAGATAGATAGCACAATTCGCGAGCAGCGGGAGGCTGGGGATGAGGAAAAAGCCGGCTATGAGCGCTCCATAAAGAGCGATCTTCAGATGGTTTGCAATATGGATGATCCCGAAGTCATAGCCGCTGTTGTCCAGGACCATGACCTCATGGATCATGGTGAGTTCCAGATGGGTCTTGGGATCATCGACCGGGACGCGGCTGTTTTCTACCAGGGCCAGCTGGAACAGCAGATAGGAGGCACACCCGGCGAGGATCCAGCGGATCGACGGATCAGACCAATTGAATGCATTTAGCTGCGAATACAATGCTCCGAATGAGGGCTGGTCTGCGATCAGGGCGAGGGAGCCGACGACCCCAAAGAACACCGGTTCGATGAGGAATGAATAAAATGCCTCCCGATTGGCACCCATGCCTTCAAATCCGCTGCCGGTATCCATGGCTCCGATGATGAGGAAGAATTTACCCAGAGCGAGCGTATAGGCAAAGAGGATGAAATCGGACGGGAAACTGATGAGCCCACCCCGGGAGCCGAAGGGCACCAGGATGATCGCGATCAGGATCGAGGCGAAATAGACCGTGGGAGCGATCTGAAAGATAAAACTGGTCGTTTCGCCAAAAACACTGCCTTTCCGGAGGAGCTTGATGATCTCGTAGAATGGCTGGAACAACGGTCTCAGTTTACGGCCTGACAGGACCGCTTTGGTGTTGGCGATCAGTCCAGGGATGAGGAACGCACTGATGATGAGGATGAGGAGTGAGATCATGATCAGATGATCCGTAGGAGAGTAAGTGTGAAGATCAGCAGCATGAATACCAGTCCATAGAGGACATAATGATGGATCTGACCTGTATGCAGGCTTTTGATCCTTTCCAGTCCCCGGTCAAACAGCCTGACGGGACCGAGGATCAGCCGGCTCTCGATGCGGTCAGTGGCATGCTGGCTGAATTGTCTGGCTGCGGGGAAGAATTCACTTTTGGAAATCGGCTCATAGTCCCGATGCATTTCGAACACCGGCTGCAGGAGGTCCAGGTGATTATCTGCAAATGAGGTGGCTGTATACTGGTGAACCGCGGGATCTGCCCCGGTGTACCCGCATCCCCAGACAGGCCCCCGAGAGCGAATGATGCGTTTTTGAGCAGACCAGCGAATGAACAACAGCACCGCCACGAGGCCGAACAGGGCACCTGAAATACTGCCAGTGTTGGATAGCTGGTTCGTCATCGCTGTTTTGCTGTCCGGCGTCTGGACGAACAGTCCGGTCACCTGAGTGACGATGTTCACGAACCAGCTGGGGATCAGGCCGATCAGGATGATGATCGCGATGATGA
>CAYOQW010000101.1:0-5603 GCA_964406175.1 uncultured Candidatus Saccharibacteria bacterium | reverse complement strand
CCGCATGATCGAACGGACCCAGCCTGAAGTCTGGGACGTTCTGGAAGACATCGTCAAGAACTATCCGGTCCTCCTGAACCGCGCCCCGACCCTGCATCGTCTGGGTATCCAGGCTTTCTATCCCGTCCTCATCGACGGCGATGCCATCCAGATCCATCCGCTCGTCTGTACGGCCTTCAATGCTGACTTCGACGGTGACCAGATGGCCGTCCATATCCCGCTCTCCGAGCCGGCCAAGGACGAAGCCCGCAGGCTCATGCTGTCTGCCCGCAACCTGCTCCTGCCCGCCAGCGGACGTGCCGCTGTTGGCCCCACTCGCGACATGCTGCTCGGCTGCTACTACCTGACCCTCGATATCCCCGGAGCCAAGGGTGAGGGACTTGTTTTCTCCTCTCCGGAAGAAGCCGTCCTCACCGCTGACCTTGAGACCCTTGACCTGCATGCCATGGTGGAAGTCCGCTTCCCCGAGGGCCGGATCAAGACCACCGCAGGTCGTATCATCTTCAGCCATATCCTCCCTGTCGGCTTTGAGTATGAGAACAAGGTCATGAACAAGAAGGTATTGGGCAAACTGATCGAGCGCTGCTTCAAGGAGCAGGGGATCGAGCCTACCGCCAAGTTCGTGGACCAGATCAAGGACCTCGGATTCAAATATGCGACCTCGTCTGCCGCGACCATCGCAGTAGCTGACGTGCACATCCCCAAGGACAAGGTCAAGATCCTCGCCGCTGCTGACGCCGAAGCAGTACTCATTAATGAATACTTTCAGGATGGTCTCATCACCGATACCGAACGGTATGAAAAAACCGTCAACCTCTGGATCCAGACCACGGACAAGGTCACTGATGCCATGATGAAGATCATGGACAAATACAGCTCTCTCTCCATGATGATGACCTCCGGAGCCCGCGGTAATATCGAGCAGATGCGTCAGATGGCCGGTATGCGCGGACTGATGGCCGATCCTTCAGGCCGCATCATCGATCTTCCGATCAAGTCGAATTTCCGTGAGGGTCTGTCAGTGCTGGAATACTTCATCTCCACCCATGGCGCCCGCAAGGGTCGTGCCGATACCGCACTGCGTACCGCTGACTCAGGCTATCTGACCAGACGCATGGTGGACGTTTCGCAGAATGTCATCGTCTACGAGGATGACTGCAGTACCGAGGACGGCTATGACGTCAAGGTCGCGGTGCAGGAAGGTCTGCAGGAATCATTCCTGGAGCAGGTGGTCGGCCGTATCGCAGCCCGCGATATCGCCGATCCCAAGACCGGTGAGCTGATCGTCAGCCGCAACGAAGAGATCGATGAATTCAAGGCAGAAGCCATCGTCGAGGCCAAGATTGACATGATTATGATCCGTTCGGTCCTCATGTGCCGTTCGCACTTTGGCGTCTGCCAGCGTTGCTACGGTACTGATCTGGCCAAGGGCGGTCTGGTGAAGATGGGCGAGCCCGTCGGCATCATCGCCGCGCAGGCCATTGGGAGCCGGGTACCCAGCTGACCATGCGTACGTTCCATGCCGGTGGTGTGGCGGGCGGTACCGATATTACGCAGGGTCTTCCCCGCGTCGAAGAACTCTTTGAAGCCCGCCCTCCCAAGGGGCAGTCTCCGATCGCGGCTATTGACGGTATCGTCTCCATCGTGACCGAAGGCAATCTGCGCAAGGTCAATGTGATCGCACTCGATTTCGAGCAGGAAAGCATTCCGCTGGAAGAGGGCGATGAAGTGCTGGTCAAGAACAAGGAAAAGGTCAAAGCAGGGGACACACTGACCAAACATGGTGGAAAAGCGAGCATTAAAGCCACATTCGATGGTGTCATCAAGGTCACCAAAGAAGCCATCGTGATCGTCGCCTCGGACAAGAAGGTCTTGAGCTATCAGGTTCCGAAGAACGCGCGGTTCAAGGTCGAAGATGGCCAGCTGGTTACACGCGGTGCACAGCTCATCGAGGGCTCGCTGAATCTGAAAGAGCTTCTTGAGGTCAGCGGTGTAGCCGCCGTTCAGCGCCACCTTGTAGAAGAAGTCCAGAAGATCTACCGCTCTCAGGGTGTGGCCACCAACGACAAACATATTGAAGTTATCGTCCGGCGCATGCTCTCCAGGGTCAAGGTCCTCGAATCAGGGGATACAGATTTCCTGGCTGGCGAACTGGTCAACCGGTTCAAGATGGACCGTCTCAATTCGGACCTCATCGCCAAGAACAAGAAGCCAGCTGTGGTGGAACCCGTCATCCTCGGTATCACCAAAGCTGCCCTGAATTCCGGGAGCTTCCTCTCTGCTGCTTCCTTCCAGGAGACCATCCGCGTCCTGACGAAGGCGGCCATCTACGGAATGGAAGACCGTCTGGTCGGACTGAAGGAAAATCTGATCATCGGCAAGCTGATCCCCGCCGGGCCTTATGCCCGTCAGGATATGATGAAAAAGACTATCGCGCTCACCTGATCAAATCCGTCATTGACATAAAACCTCAGAAAATGATATATTCTCACTTGTTTTGAACGTAAAGGGGTCCCCGCTAATGCCCACGATTAATCAGCTTGTTCGTAGACCACGTCAGGTTCCTCACAAGAAGGACAAGACGCCAGCACTCAGCCGGATCATGACCGCATCCCAGCGTCAGAAGAGCATGGAAAGCCCTCTGAAGCGCGGTGTATGTACCCAGGTCAAGATCATGACGCCGAAAAAACCGAATTCGGCTCTGCGCAAGATCGCCCGTGTCAAACTAAGCAACGGCATGGAAGTCACTGCCTATATCCCGGGGATCGGCCACAATCTCCAGGAGCATTCGATCGTCATGATCAGAGGCGGCAGAGTGCGCGATCTGCCGGGCGTCCGGTATCATATTGTCCGCGGCACGCTCGATGCTGACGGCGTGCAGAAGAGACGCCGTTCCCGTTCGAAATATGGCGCTAAAAGGCCTGAAAAAGAATAGTTTATTATAAGTAGATCCTATGCCTCGTCGCCAAAGTAATTTCAAGAAAAGATTGAATCCCGATGCCCGGTTCAATGATGCCAAAGTCGGACTGCTCATCAGCCGTGTCATGGTAGATGGCAAGAAGCACATCGCCGAAGGTATCGTGTACCGTGCGCTCGATAAAGCAGCTGACAAGCTGAAAAAAGATCCCATGGTGATCTTTGAGACCGTTCTCACCAATATCACACCCATCGTGGAAGTCAAATCCCGTCGTATCGGCGGTGCCAGCTATCAGATCCCGACCGAGATCAACCCCGGTCGCCGTCTCTCGCTCGCGTTCCGCTGGCTCGTGCAGTATTCGCGCGTCCGTACCGGAATGCCCATGGCGGACAAGCTCGCTGCGGAGATCATCGATGCGTTCAATAATACCGGCACTGCGGTCAAGAAGAAGGAAGATACGCACAAAATGGCAGATGCCAACAAAGCCCTCGCCCACTATAGTAAATATTAGAGTACTACATGGCCAAACACTACACACTCGATAAGATCAGGAATATCGGTATTATCGCCCACATCGATGCCGGCAAGACCACGACGACGGAGCGCATCCTTTTTTATACCGGCAAGACGTATAAGATCGGTGAAGTGCACGACGGAGCAGCCGTCATGGACTGGATGGAGCAGGAACGCGAACGTGGGATCACGATTACGTCTGCAGCTACTACCTGCTTCTGGCAGGATTGCCGCATCAATATTATTGACACACCCGGGCATGTGGACTTCACAGCCGAAGTCGAACGTAGCCTCAGAGTTCTGGATGGCGGCGTCGTAGTGTTTGACGGTGTTTCCGGCGTCGAGCCTCAGTCTGAGACCGTGTGGCGTCAGGCGGACAAATATCACGTGCCGCGTATGTGTTTTATCAACAAGCTTGACCGTATGGGTGCAGATTTTTATAAAGATGTCAAAGGCATCAGAGAACGTCTCGGCGCCAACGCCGTGGCACTTCAGCTCCCGATCGGTATCGAAGACAGCTACAAAGGCTTTGTCGACCTGATCACTATGGAAGCAACAGTTTATACCGATGATCTCGGTAAAGTACATGAAGAGTCAGCGATCCCGGCCGACATGGTCGAGATCTCCAATGAATATCATGAAAAACTTCTCGAAGCCGCGGCCGAGCAGGATGACGTGCTTATGGAAAAATACCTGAGCGGAGCGGAGCTCACGCGGGATGAGATCAAAGCGGCTATCCGCAAGGGGACGATCGCCAATACCCTGGTGCCGGTACTGAACGGTTCTTCCCTGCGCAACAAAGGTGTTCAGCCTCTGCTGGACGCCGTGGTGGCCTATCTTACTTCTCCTCTTGATCTTCCTCCTGTGAACGGGACCCACCCCAAGACCGGCGAACCGATGACCCGTAGCACCGGCGAAGACCAGCCCTTCAGCGCACTTGCCTTCAAGATCGTCACTGATCCCTTTGTCGGCCGTTTGACCTACGCCCGTGTCTATTCAGGCAAACTTGCCGCCGGCTCCTATATTTATAATTCCGCCAAAGGGCAGAAGGAACGTGTCAGCCGCCTCGTGCTCATGCATGCCAATACTCGTGAAGAGATCCCCGAGATCGAAGCCGGGAACATCTGCGGTATTGTAGGCTTGAAAGCGACGACTACCGGTGATACGCTCTGCGATGACAAATCGCCGATCCTGCTCGAAAATATCGTATTCCCTGAACCTGTTATCGATATGGCCGTTGAGCCCAAGACCAAGGGCGACCAGGAAAAGCTCGGCTTTGCGCTGGGTAAGATGCTGGAAGAAGATCCTACCTTCCGGGTCAAGACGGACCAGGAAACCGGTCAGACCGTTATTTCAGGCATGGGTGAGCTGCATCTCGACATCATCATCGATCGCATCCGTCGTGAATTCAAGGTCGAGAGCAATGTCGGCAAGCCGCAGGTAGCCTTCAAGGAAGCTATCACCAAGTCAGCAGAAGAGATCGAAGGCAAATTCATCCGTCAGTCAGGCGGACATGGTCAGTATGGTCATGTTGTGGTCAATATTGAACCTCTTGAGGGACACAATGGGTTTGAATTCGTGAACAAAGTCGTCGGCGGCGTCATTCCGAAGGAATTCATTGGAGCCTGCGAAAAGGGCTTCAAGGAAGCCATGGTCTCCGGCGTTATTGCCGGTTATCCTCTCGAGGGTGTCAAGATCACGCTGTTCGATGGTTCGTATCACGATGTTGACTCATCTGAAATGGCGTTCAAGATCGCAGCCTCCATGGCTCTCAAGGAAGCTGTCCGTCAGGCGGGTCCGTGCCTGCTCGAGCCCGTTATGAAACTTGAAGTCGTCACGCCTGAGGATTTCCTCGGCGATGTCATTGGAGATCTGAACAGCCGCAGAGGCCAGGTGCTCGGAACTGAGCCCAGAGGCAACGCCCAGGCTATCCAGGCCCGTGTCCCGCTCCGTGAGATGTTCGGGTATGCTACTCAGCTGCGTTCGATGTCCCAGGGACGCGCGGCCTTTACTATGGAATTTGACCGCTATGAACAGCTTCCTGCTCACGTGGCAGAAGAGCTTATCAGCGCCCGTCAGGGTAAAACCAAATAGTATCTATTCAAAAGGAGACCCGTCATGGCAGATAAAGAAAAATTCGACCGCAGCAAAACGCACATCAATGTAGGCACCA
>CAYOQW010000100.1:0-5641 GCA_964406175.1 uncultured Candidatus Saccharibacteria bacterium | reverse complement strand
GAACAGGACTATGCACAACTGGAGATAAAATGGCAGATGTTCCATGTTGGTCTTTTTTTAAGATAAACCCCTCGTTCCAGTATACCAGAAAGGCCTGAGATGAGTAAACATGGTATGTCTTGTGCGAATGCCAGGGATGGGGCATAATCCGGCTATCTTTTCATCCAAAAGGAAGTTCTATGCAAGAACCGAATGTCGGCATCCCGCAGCCATTTCCCTTCCAGCTGCTCATCATGTCTCTCCTCGGAAGTCTGCTCGCAGGCGGTATCTATGCGGTGATCGTCTACTTCATCCAGTGGGACTTCTTCCTGATCTTCCCTGTCGCAATTGCCATGATCATCTATGCGATTGCACGCCGTACGATGATCAGAGACGTCATCCGCGACAAGAAAACCGTATTCCTGATCGGTGCCCTTTCCATCATTGTCGCCTTTGCGACGCAGCAGACTGCTTCTGCCTATCTCGCCCGTCAGAAAGAGATCGATACCCTGATCAAAGAAGTGAAAAAGGCATACCAATATGAAGCCACGAAGCAGGAAGCAGAAGAATTCGTGGACTCCTTTTATAAAGAAGAAACTGGGCAACAAGGTTTGCCCGGAGCCATCCTGTACTCACTTAAAAGTGCGAATGTTTCATTCAGCCGTTCCCTGGATTCTGACGACGCCGTAGGAGTCGGCATCGTCGGCGGGACCATCATTCTGCTGGTTGAAATGGGGATCGCGGGTTTTGTCCTCATGGGCCCGCTAAAATCCCAGCTCACTGCACCTTTCTGCGAAACCTGCCAGACCTGGAAAAAAGGACGCGACATCTATACGGTCGGTGATTTTGCCAGCCACAAGGATGTGATGGCTGCACTCGAATCCAAAAATATAGGATCGCTGAAAGCACTGAGCACCAACGACTCTATCAAGAAGGACAACTATACCAGACTGGTGATCTACAAGTGTGAAACCTGTACATCTGCCGTTGACGTGGAAGTGGTCAGTTTTGGCCGGAAAAAGAAATTCAGCAAAGTCGAGACTATCACCTCGAAAAACACGGTACCCCTGACGAAGGATGAATATGTCAAGTTGAAAGGCGAACTCGCCTCATCGGCACTCATCAAATAAATTTTCAAACCCTTCTACCCGAACCAAAGATCGCACTACCCAGACTATGGAAGTGCGATCTTTCTGTAAGTAAGGTACATGGAGAATGAGGATTATTTTTTTTCTGCATCCAAAAGAGCTGCCCTGGTTTTCGTTCTTTGTCGGAACAGCAGAAGTCCACCATACCCGAGAGCAGCCATGATGACCACACCCAAAACATACCAGCCGATACTGACAGATCTCAAGGTATCGGTTTCTCCTTCCGTCCTGGGTAGATCTGACGCCTCAATCGTCGACTCACCACTGGCACTGATCGTATAATTCCTGCCGCCGAAGTTGACCTGCACATTGCCGCCGACCGACAAGTAGTCAGCCATGGCCGGATCCGAGCTGATCAGGTCAAAATATGCGTCCGAGTTCTGCTGGATAGCTATCGCGCTGTCCGCGGTGAAATCGTTGTCGATCCAGCTGTTGTTCTGGAAATAGAACGTCTTGGCGTTCTTCTGCTGGACCCGCTGATTGGTCGCTGCATCTGCGGCGATCTCGCTGGGAGCGGCCGCGTTGTTCTGCTGAGCCATGCTCTGCGTGCCCTGAGCATTGTTCACCGCCATGCTGCCGGTCTGCGCCGAGAAATCGTAGGCAGCTTTGTTCTGGGTCCAGGAGGTCCTGGTCTGCTCGAGGATCTGGTCCTCGCTCTGGTTCATGTCCAGGTCCACGAGGAACGAAGTGTACTGCGTGATGATACCGTACTTCTTGCTCAGGCGGATGATCTCGTCGACCAGCTCCTGCTCTTCTCCGTTCAGCCGGATCTGATCCATCAGCTCCCCTATCCTGCGGGTCGCCCAGAGCCGGGGGATGAAATAGTTTTTTGAATCATGACTATCAAAATCCAGCCGGTAGACAAAATCACGTTGTTCACTTCCCACGCGGCCGCTGAGGACCACTCCAGCCGACATATCATCTGAATATTTGCCAATGATGACCTGCTGCGACCCGCGGAAGAAATCAGGGACATCTCGGGGAAACAGCTCTGTTGCATGCAACGCGCTGTCCCAGCTGAGCGTGACATCAGAGAGTACTGGATTTGCGATCTTGGAATAAAAACTCGAGACCTTGGCTTCGATGCTCTCAGAAGGCAGAACATATTCCGAGATGGCGTTGTTCTGGTTGCTCAGCTTGTCCAGCAGATTGGTATTCACATCGTACCCGACGCCAAAGGCGAACAGACGTGCATCCATGGTGTTCCTGGTCGACGTATTGTCGATGATCTGTTCAATATCAGTATTCCCCACGGTCGGCAGACCATCGGTCAGGAATATCACCATAGGCGAGCGTTCTGAATTCGCCAGCAGTCCCATGCCCGTAGCCAGAGCCGTATAGATGTCAGTCCCTCCGGCATCGGTGATCTGGCCGACGAACGCTCTCGCCTCCGCGATCTGCTCGGAAGTAGCACCCACCAGTTCACCCGGCTTGAACACTTCGACGTCATCAGAGAACACGACGATATTGAACCGGTCGCCAGGATTCAGATGCGCCAGCGCAAAATCAAGCGCGCCCTTGGCCTGGACGAGTTTATCGCCGGCCATGGAGCCTGAGTGGTCGAGCACGAACACGAGGTCCTTTGGCTGGACCGCTACATCGCCGGACGCAAAGTCAGGCGCCAGGAGCAGCATGAAATACTTCTGCCCCTGCTCGTCGAACGTCAGGATATCAGCGCCGAACGGCTCATCTGACACCGTGTAGTACAGCACGAAATCCGTGGACGGACGCAGGTTGGTCCCGGTATAGCTGACGAAGGCTTTGGTGTTGCTGTCGCGGCGGACGGTGATCTCATGGCTGGGAGAATACATCGACTTGATCGGCTGGGTGGAGTTGATCTCTACACCGACCGTGACCTCATCGAGGTCAGTGGAAGAAAACTTCTCGGTATTGAGCGGATACACGTATTTGTAGATACCGCGGTCCGCCTGCAATTCCTGAGTGTAGCCCAGAGCGACCCGTTTTTCGCTCCTGGCCTCGATCGGATAGATACGTGCCTTGAACAGGTCCTGCCCCACATACTCCAGGAGCGCAGGGTCTATCTTCTGCCGCACATAATTCTCATAGATGGCACGGGCTTCATCGGCATTCTTGACCTCGCCCTTCAGTTCCTCACCCTGGACGAACATCGAGAATTTTGAGATCGCGGCATCATCCGGTATCGGGAAAAAATACGTACCTTCCAGGTCCCGGCTGCCGGGATTATAGAACATCTGGTCGACGCTGGTCTCCGCGACATTGTTCGTGATCACGGTGGACACGTGATGATACTTGACCTCGAGCGGGAACCAGGTGACCGGCGGCATCGGGGACGGACCGGGATCGATGATGATCATGCCGTCAGCGGACGCTGCTCTCGGCAGCAGTAGCAGGATGAATATGATACCGATAAGCCATTTCTTCATGTCAGTTCTCCTGGTCCAGGGATAAAGCTTCGATCTGGTTTGCTTCACCTGTCACGGCCTTTGCCTCGGCGGTATCTCCGGTATCGGTGAGCAGGGTCGACAGAAGACGGTATGACCGCACAATATCAGGCTGTACCACTGTCCGGCTCGGCATATCCGAGCTCATCACTTCATAGGAATACTTCTCTCTCAGGTCGTAGAGGAGCGCGATCGCCCGGTCAGTGGACCCCAGGGACAGATAGATGGTCGCGAGATCGTAATAGTACCGGGGTCTATTGCAGCTGTCGAGACTGAGCGCATATTCATAATCCTGTTCTGCCAGGGCATAGTTCTTCTGGCTGGCCTCCAGATACCCGCGGTTGTAGTACACCCGGTCCGAGAACGGATCGAGCTTTACTGCCTGATCAGCGGCATCCAGCGCCGCTGCCGTATCCCCCCGGGCATTCGAGAGCCAGGTGAGGCTCTGGAAATAATCGGAATCCAGCTGCCCTGCCCAGGACGCATCCGTGAGCAGTTGCTCAGCCCGGTCCAGCTCGCCTGCCTGCCAGGCTTTTACCGACGCCTGTGAACGCAGGTCGACCAAGGTGCTCATGGCGATCACGATACCCGTTCCCAGGACCCCGACGAGCAAAAGGCCGCCGCTGAGGAGGAGGGTCCGGGTCGGAACAGGTTTCGCCCTTTTTTTGATCACTGGAGGCACAGACCGGGCGAATACGAGGGCGATCAAACCTATCAGCAGCACTGCGACAGCAGGAGTATCAAAATCGAGATCGACCGCATTATGCAGAAGTCCCGCCATAACGCCGGCGAACACCCCTACCCTCCAATACGTATCCAGAGCGGGTACAGATGTCCCAGCTTCGTTCCAGGCACTACGGACGATCGCCGCCCCACGAAGACCGATGGCCAGTACCAGGCCGCCAAGTGCCAGGATACCCAGGATACCGGCTTCAGCAGCGAACCCCAGGTACAGGTTGTGCGGATCATAGGCAAAATATCTCACATCAGACTGATACTGCGGATAGAGCCGGGCGAAATTTCCGAGTCCGGCTCCGGTCCAGGGGTTCGCACGGAAGATGCCGACCGCTCCCTGCCAGAATGCCAGCCGTCCCTGAGTAGAGCTCTCCCCGAGCTCCGACGTCGTACCGGACCGCTGGCTCACCGTCGACGGCAGTATCTGGAGCATCGGCGCCCGGGTGAGGACCTTGACCGACAGAAGAACACAAAAGACCAGGATCGCGAGATACTTGAATGCCTGCCGGGTACCTGGCCGCCGCAACCGGACCAGACAGAGCAGCACCAGCCCGGGCAGGACGCTCAGATATGCACCGCGGGAGTAGGACAGAACGAGAACGGTCGCGATCAAATAGCTGGCTAGTCCCTGGACAAGCGTCTGCTGCCGCTCGCGGCTGAAGAGGAAACCGGCTACGGCAAGCGGGAGGACGAGCGCCAGGAAACCGCCTAGAGTATTGTGCCAGCCGAACTGCGCCACGATCCAGGAATCGAACGATCTTTCGAGGAAGAACCGGTAAAGCCCGTAGACCGAAGTGATCACGCCGGCAGCTATGATGCCGTAGATCAGCAGAACGGGACGGACACGATGTTCCGCGGCATACCAGACAGCCAGAAAAGCCAGAACATACACAATAAGGAGTGACCACTCAGCGAGCGAACCCCAGAGGTACCGGGACAAAAATGACAGTACCAGGAGAACACCCAGCACGACGGGGATCAGTAGTGCTTTCTTGCCAAGGCCCCTGAACCAGCAGGCACCTGCAGGGCCGATCAGACCGCTCGTCCAGGACGCAAGAAGTACCAGTGCCCAGAGAGCGTATACCCATTCACTTTGTCGGCTGGCCCAGCCCAGCAGTGGATACAATACCAGGCCCATAACAGGAAGGACGAAAACCAGCGAGCGCACTTTTGACATAGGTTGCCCCCTTCGCGGACATTTAACAACAAAACCTGCTCCCCGTCTAACTGATCGCTCAAAAGACCGCAAAGAGGATTGTCAGTGACCCCATCAGTGCTATAATACAGTGGACATATTTACCGGATAAAACCATGACCAAAAAAACGATCATTATCCACAGACGCTCAGCCCCGCTC
>CAYOQW010000099.1:0-5647 GCA_964406175.1 uncultured Candidatus Saccharibacteria bacterium | reverse complement strand
TCGGTACCGGGCGAAACGCTGACCACTTTGGTGATATTGCCGGTCGAAAGTTTCGCGATGATGGTGTAGGTATCCCATTCGAGATCCTCCAGCTCCACTATCCCGGTACCGTCTGCTGTGAAATTGGTCAAGGGATACTTGTAGACCGTCGGCGTCGCTCCGATGGTCTTGCCTCCGATAACAGTGACCTGAACAGCGCTGCCCGCTGAATCATCCATCTTGATCACCTGAACATCCAGCTGACTGAGCAGATCAATGGCAAACGTCGGCTCTGAGATCGTCGCTGCCTGCACCGTCAGATGCGGCTGGGTCGGATGAGGATTTGCTCCCGTAGCCGAGAGGGTCCGGTCCGTGGAATAACCGGACTTGGTGACGGTCACCTCATACCCCTGGACATCGGGGGGCAGGACCGGGATCACCCTCAGGCCGTTGATATCCGTTACTTCATCTATGGGCGGGAGCCCGACACCGCTGTTTTCAACATGAATATTTGCCCCTACTATTCCCTGACCGTCTGCATTCAGAACCTCTATTTTCAGTACACCTGTATCCGTCGCGGTCTCTGCTCCCTTCTGGGCTATGAACGTACTCATCACTACTTTTTGGGGACATTGGTATTTGTTCCAGCAGATCTGTACTTCCACATGCTTGTAATCATTGGGGTACAGGTCCGCAGGTACGGTCCCGCCCTGACCAATGACCACTGCACTCACTGTTCCCGCAGCGGAAAAAACATCAGGTCCGGTATACGTCACGACGAGAAATCCGTCGACATAGATCCTGAAGGGTTTCTCGACATTCTGGGTCTGGATGCTCAGTGCCGGACAGGAATCATTGCCCTGCGCCATCATATGGAAATGCTGATCCTCGCCATTGACGGTCACCTTGCCGGACCAGTTGAAGTTGTTCCCCTGATAATAGTCCTGAAAAGCAAGGTCATGGACTACCCCGTCATTATAGAAATCCAGTCTGAGCAACTGAGCGTCCTTCGGCTCCCAGCCGCAGCCCCCCCAGGTGAAGTGCACATGTTTACCAAATGATGAAGCGGTCGCGGTCCCGTCCGCTTCGCTGTCAAAAAAGCGGATATAGGTCTGGACCGTATACCCGAGCCCGTTGCGAGTGATGGTCTGAACTGCTGGGATATCTCCATGCGGATAACCGGTCGTCGTCCCGATCGAATCATACGGCATGTTGCGCATGATCTCGATCTGTTCGTTGGCCATATTGGTCGCCACGGTCCGGGCCCGTGCCACCGCCACCTGCGTGGTAGAAAAAATGAAAATAGACCAGATGCTGACGAGCACCACTCCCAGCATGCTGGCAGCGACCAGTACTTCCATGACAGAAAATCCATGCTGACGTTCAGTGTTTCGCATGGAGCGCCTCATATGCTTCCAGTATCTCGCGATGGTCGAACGCCATTTGCTCCGGCAAGTCAGACAGAATGAACCACCTGGCCTCACCGGCATCATCGCCGGCCTTGACCTCACCCGTCCACGTTTCGACTGCAAATGCGATCCCGATCCGCTGCTGCGGATGACGGGCCGGATCAGAAAACACACCGATAAGCTCCCCACGAAGTCCCACCAGGCCGGTCTCCTCCTGGAGCTCACGGAGACTGGCCTGTTCGGCAGTCTCATCATGTTCCATGTAGCCTCCAGGAAGAGCCCAATAGCCAGCATAGGGGTCTGCCTTGCGTTTGATGAGCAGCACGCAGCGATCGCGCACGACCACGGCATCGACCGTAGCGACACGGTTTTCATAACGGCCGCAGGTGGGACAGGGACTCAGTATTGGTTTTGGTGACATGGTTTTGCCTTTTTGTACCGTATCTATTGTACCAATTTTGCCTGTTTTCCGCCACTTGGCAGACAGTATTGTATTCCCTCGCCTATCAGGAGAGTACAGGCACGCCCTGAGCCTGTCGAAGGGGTGTGGTCTCCTGGTTCGCTAGGGACTACCAAGAATTAATTATAGACACAATTCAAGATAATATGTATAATTAGGGTCCTATCTCTGCACTTTTACATCTACACCCGGACAGCACTCACTCCTTGGACTCATCGAGGGTTGAGTGCTGTCCGGGGGAAAAAAACCTTCCTCCACTCAAACCACGCATCCAATGCGGATGCGACATCAAACCTTTGGAGGAATATGCCCGCAAACCTGGCCGCGAGAGCGGTCGAACTTTATTTGCTTTTCGCAACTCTGGCCATTATGGCCGTAACGGGATTAATAGTCCTAGTAACAACCCTTACGGGCCAAAAACCGCACTGTTAACAATAACAGCAGCCATGATGGTCAGCCACCTACCAATACTTCAGACAAACAAACCGCCTCTTCTGGCGGTTTGTTCTGTATCTATCGCTCTACGCTCTCACCGTTCAAAAAGACTAAACCGCCTCCAGCGATGCGAGGCTCTCAAGCAGCCGTTTCAGTCCGACCTTGTCGAAGACCACAGTCAACTCGTCTCCCTTGATCTGAACGACGACGCTGCCTACAGCATGTCTTGATGAGCCAGACAGCTACAACGATCGCTTTGAAAGAAAACGAGCTCCAAGAATACCAACTCCGCCCAGAAGAACTGCGCCAGCGGCGAAAGGGATCAAAAGAATCCCGAGGGCACCGAGACCAAGCGTTGCCTTGGATTCCATATCCCCAAAAGGAATGATCATCAGCTCCCCGCCGATCTCAAGCCTTCCGCCGACCTCCGGGGTATAGAAGGCCACATCGGTATTGCCCTTTCGCACCTCCCAGGGAAGCTTCAGCGTCTTGTGCCCTGCGATCGAAATACTGATAGAATACGTATCCACAGGAGCGACCAAAGCAAAATGTCCATTCTCATCAAAATACGCATAATACGTCCCGCTCGTACCGCTGGCCGTCACCCGTGAAAATGGATTGAGCCATTGTTCAGCGGTGACCCCGGGCGACTGTGCGTCAGCTGTCTTCATCCCCAGCCAGTTGGTACTGACCTCAGGCTCGGCAGCCTTCAATTCACCGATCAGCACTCCGTACCGGGCATCCTTGATTTCGCCCCGATACGCGATATCCAGAAGAAGTGACTGTCCGCCGGATGCCATGGCCGTACCGCAAAGACGGTCATCCGGATGTGACAACCGCTCATCGCACCTGAGCTCGTTGGTCTCAAAATGCTGGACCCAGACACCATCCTTCATCACCATTTCGTCCAGCGGCGCACCAAGCGACGTGCTGCCAGAATGCTCCTCATAATACTTTCGAAAATCAACTATCGTCCCATCAGGAGCTGTGTCGCACAGAAAATGCCCTGTTCCGGTCACCCCATCGAACATGGTCTGGCCTAATGAAAAATACAGACAGTCAGGTGAAGGTGGCTCCGTCTCAGGTACAGGTTCTTCAAGCGGAAATTGTGTGGCGGCCACCGGGGCAAATTCATCAGTACCAGTCCTGCCCATCACCCCATTGCTGAAGATCTGGAATTCCCTCGGCTGCATCTCAGCCTCGGCCGCAAATACGCTGCCTACGAACGGTGCCAGTCCTCCGGGCTGCGGGGTAGGAGTCGGTGTCAGTGAAGGAGTGGGATTCGGTGATGGCAAAGCAATAGAAAGAGGCGGTGTCAGGGGCGCCCCAAACGTGGGTGTTGCCGTACTCGTATGACCGGTAGCGGAAGATTGCCACTCGTTCTGTCCGAGGGCTCCGGTCTCCTTGTCGAGACTCTGGACCCAGTCGTCGTATTGCTTCTTGGTCATGCTCTGCGCGCTGACGACCTCGAACTTGGCCACAGGGACTGAATAAGTATCCTCCGTAGCGCCCGCCTGTCCGATGATACTGGTGAACATGGATTCGATAATGGGCATGATGAACGAATCAAAGATCAAAGGGAGATCAGTGGCATTACCAAAAAGGTCCTCTCTCCTCATTCCGATCGCTTTGAGCTCCCAGGTGTACAATTCTCCCACAGGGAGAGGATCGAGATCGCTGAAATTGTTGAAGCCTGGAACAGGAGCCGGGAGCGGCACCGGAGAAGTGGAACCTGAACCGGGCGCGTAGTCATCGATGCCATCGTTGTTATAGTCATTGGTGTACACAGCCTTGTTCGGGACAAAAGTTGTGATGCGGATCGGGTCGCGATAGAGACAATTGGTGGTCAAACTCGCATCGCATACCTGGGACGAGTAGCCCATGCTGAAACGGTTTGTTTTGACCTGCAAAGAACCAGAACCACCGAAGTAGTGTTCGAATGTATACAATTCCCCATTGCTCGAGGTGATCTCATGTCCTGAGAGAGCATACGTTTCCGTCTGGACCGGCCCTGCGATCAAGTCCGTGATATCGAGACCTGCAGCCGGGGATAAAAGCATATCCGGCATCAGAACAGGATTGCCCTCCTGCAGGGGGATGAGTTCGATATCACCTGTTTTGTGCCTGTTCCCGCTGGGCAGGAATGTATCGATCACCGGGGTGATAAACGCCATGACGTCCCAATTATTCATGGCCAGGGCACCAAACATATCAGCCCAGGTAAGTACATCGAGAGTACGACCTGCTATTGCAAGAAACTTGACCGATCCTCTCCAAAGCGGCCGCATGACATCTTTGATCCGAGCGGCTTTTGGGACGGTCTCGACGACCTCGTCCACAAAAACTTCAGCCGCTGCCCCGGTAGTTCCTGCCACGCTGGTTGTACGAGTCTGTCCGACAAGCGTAAGCACGTCATCAGAGGCTGAGGCCATAACACCCGACACCGCTTTATTTGGCCTCATGGCCTGATTGAATTCCGCATTCACCATATCAAAAGTGCGACCGTATATCCTCGAAAGATCTTGTTCCGTGGCCTGTCCAGCTAGTATCAGCTTAAGCATCTCCTGTTCTTTCGCAATATATAGAGCCTCAAACGCTTCCGAGCTATAGCTCGAACCTAGCTCTCGCATGATCTGTTCTCTGAGAAGTCGGGTATGTGTTGCATTTATCGCCGCATAGCCTGACCCGGCGTAGTTTATTGGGCGTTCATAGCCGGATACCCAACCCATGTTCTTGCTCACCCGCCATTCCACTCGGTCAGCCACAAGCTCCTTGTACCAAGCACCAGGATACTGGGGATTTGTTCTGCCCGGTAAATAGCATGCAGGGGATGTACAGGCATGTGTCCACTCATGCAGCAACATCCTATTATAGTATCGAGGAGAAGTATCCATTAATAACGACATTCTGATGACAGATCCTTCCTGGTTGCCGATACGCAGTTGGGTCAGGGTTCCTCGAGAATAGGTGGCACCAACTCGGTGTTTTGCGAGCAGATCGTCAAACACCACGGGGACAAGTGAGAGCTCATCAGTCTTTATGACGATATCTGTGACTCCCAGCGTTTTCAGCTCATTACTCATCGCCACGATCGTTTGGGCAAATTGGGCGGAGTTCGCCGTTCTCCACGCATCGGAAGCGTTCATGACATAATACGAAAGATAATATGCATCATCATAATTACCAGACTTCAAGAGACCATTCACCACTTCAAATGCATTAAAAGTCTCTTTTCCATGTTCATAGTTCTGTAACAGTAAGTACATCAAATATCCCTCCTGGCTGGTAGCAGGTGGAAATTGCTGAAATATCAGCGAATATTGTTTCCCTTCTTCCATTTGCTTCATGATAGACAAGGTCGATG
>CAYOQW010000098.1:0-5761 GCA_964406175.1 uncultured Candidatus Saccharibacteria bacterium | reverse complement strand
CTTGACGGCATCGGACCTGGGGGTCCCTAGGAATACGATACTGAACACCTTGGTGAAGCAGAAGATGGCCAGGCCGCCGATGAGGGTGAGGGCCAGGATGGCTGAGAACAGGTAAATGCGGGCGTCGAGGGACATCGAAGAAAGATGGGCGAGGGCACCGGAATAGATCAGGAATTCAGAAACAAAACCATTGAACGGGGGCAGTCCGCAGATGGCCAGAGCACCGATGAGAAAGGCCGCAGCGGTGTAGGGCATGTATTTAATGAGCCCCCCGAGCTTTTCGATATCTCTTGTGTGGGTGGCTTTGTATACTGAGCCGGCACAGTAGAACAGCAGTGATTTGAACAGCGAATGGTTCAGGATGTGGAGTATGCCGCCGGCAAAGCCGAGAAAGGCGATGGTGCTGTCGCCCGCGGCCAGACCGATGACGCCGACTGCTATCCCGATGCCGATGATCCCGATGTTCTCTATGCTGTGATAGGCGAGCAGCTTTTTGATGTCATGCTGGACGATGGCATAGATGACCCCGAGCAGACCGGAGACGATCGAAATGACGAGGAGGAAAATACCCACAGCCATCAGGTCCCGGTGAACAAACGTGAGGACTCTCAGGATCCCGTAGATGCCCAGTTTGATCATCACCCCGGACATGAGTCCGGAGACGTGGGACGGAGCAGCTGGATGGGCATGAGGAAGCCAGGTGTGAAAGGGGATGAAGCCTGCTTTGATGGCAAATCCGACGAAGAACATCAGGAAAAGCGGGAGAACCGGGAAGGTAAGGAAGTACGGCCCCAGGCTCATGAAACCGACAGGCTCTCCTGTCTGGGCACTCGCATAGAGGAAGCCAGCCATGAGAAAAAACAGGCCGATGTGCATCTGTACCAGATAGGTAAGGCCGGTCTTGAGCGTAGCCGCATGTTCGGACTCAAAGATCACGAGCACGAATGAGCTCAGCGACATGACCTCCCAGGCCGTGAGGAACGCCAGACCATCCTGCAGCATGCAGACCATGCTCATGGAAATGACCAGCCATAGAAGACTGAAGAAGTGCAGAGAAAATGTCTGGCCGTCTTTGGTCTGGTCATATGGCTTCAGGTAGCCCCTGGCGAACAGGAGGCTGGTGAAAGCCGTGAGATTGATGATCAGGAGGAAGAAAGCGGTCAGGTTGTCGATAGAGAGTACCGGGGTCAAGCCGAGATTCCGAAGGCTCAGCGTGATGATCGACGAACCGCCTGAAGTCAGCTGCTGCACAGAGAGGATGGTCGTCGCGATCATGAACAGGATCATGAGTGCGGCGGTCAGGAAATATTTGAATTTCTTACTGATAAAAAAAATTCCCACTGACATGACCACAGGGAACAGCAGGAACGCACGAGAGAGATCGATCGGCATAGTAGTGTATCCAATAGCTTGAAATCTGTGCGAGCGGCACAAAACAGCGGTAATTTACTCCTCTCGCCGCAATTATGCAATCATATTTGTTCTGATTACAGATTCCGGATGCTGAAAATGCCTTCTTGTACATCTGATGAAACGTCCTATAGGTAGGCGGTCACATAACCGATGCGACGATCAGCCTCTGAGAAGATGATGTCAGAGGTACATTTTCAATTCTTTTCGACTTGCATTGACATCAGGTGTGAACCTCCTGACCAGATCCCAGAATTTGACCGAATGGTCGGGGTGGACCAGATGGCAGAGTTCGTGGATACAGACGTATCTCAAAAGGTGAAGCGGGCAGAAGATCAGTCGTGAAGAAATGTTGATCGAGCCATGTGGCGAGCAGGAGCCCCAGCGGGTGAGCTGTTCGCGGAAAGCTGCCATACTGATTTTTTTGGACTTCGTGGTCTCAGCGTTCAGATCTGTCAGATATTGAAATAGCCAGTCAGCTTTCTTTTGGGCCATGAGCTGGCGGAACTTTCGCAGCAGGTCGAGCTGGTCATCGTGGGCATCTGGAAGAACTGGGACCGTCAGGGTTACTGATCGCCCGTGCAGTTTCAGACCGGGATGTTTTCGTCTGGTATTGAGCTCAATATGCAGCATGCAGCGATCACCCAGCACCCGGATGAACTGTCCGTCTGTCAGAGCTTTGGGATAGAGCTCATCATCGGACTGTACCTGGGTGAGCCGTTTTCGTACTTTTTCCAGCAGTGTTTCTATGTGTCGGTTGCGGTCACGGGTACTTAAACGGGTTGCAATACGAAGTATCACCCGCCCGTCCCGGATCTGGGCTGACGAGTTCTTCTTTTTTAGATATATGATATCGATCGCATATCCCTCGATCGTTTCCATCAGAGCCCGAGCTCCGGCGCGATCTTTTGCATGGCGGTCAGCACGTTCTGCACATGCTCCTCGAGCGGGATACCGAGCTGTTCGGCACCCTTATAGACATCTTCACGATTGACGCCTCTAGCAAAAGCCTTGTCCTTCATCTTCTTCATCACGGATCGTACCTCCACCGAGGCCAAACTGCGGTCCGGACGTACATAAGCGGTAGCCGTGACCATACCGCAGAGCTCGTCCACGGCGAACAGCACCTTGTCCAGCAGACTGATCTGCGGCAGGCCGAAACAGGTGCCGTGGCAGGCAATAGCCTGGGCAATAGCGGGGTCGGCATGGAGGCTCTCAAGCTTCTGGACCACGAGGTTCGGGTGCTCATTGGGCGCAAAATCATAGTCGGCATCGTGGAGCAGGCCGGTGACACCCCAAAGTTCCTGGTCTTCACCATATTTTTCAGCATAGTACCGGCAGGCTGCTTCAACTGAGAGGGCATGCTTCACGAGATTCTCATTCTTGGTCCACAGGGTCAGGATGCCCATGGCTTCGCTCCGGGGAAGTCTGACATACTCGCCAGCCGGGATATCTTTGGAGGGACTGCCGGACGGGGTCGACGTAATGACGGACTCTTCGGTCATCTTTCCACCACAGATAGCTGTTATGAACTCAGCTGTTTCTGCCATCGCTTTTTCGACCTGGTCGGAGGTGATCGAGCCGCAGCCGTCCACGAGGAGGATGATGTTCTTTGTCTTTTCAGTTAGCTTGGTCTGGACATTGTCCCTGTAGTTGAAGTCCAGGCAAACGACTTTTTCCTGGTCGGCATAGACCAGCTCGCCTTCGCCAACGATCGTCGGCTGATCGTCACCGATGAGCGTCAGTGTCTCGTTCATTTTGGCAAAGCGAAGGTTGAGCGGAGCCGAAACCTGATCGAGGTCATACACTGCCATGCAGAGCTTGTGTTTGGCGGACATGGTGTTGTAGGCATCGACGCAGGTGTTGATCTTGTAGAGTCCTTTACCTGAGACGATGCGGTGCAGCAGAGCATCGGCACAGGGACGCTGCTTGTTGGGGTCGACCCCGAAGCTGCGGTAGATATCACGATAGGACTGCAGGTTAGTGGAGTTTTTCCAGTCGTCATGGCTCATGGAGGCCAGGTCAGTGAGAACCTGCTTTTTGACAGCTTCCAGGGCATCGGATGATTTTTCGATAGAGACCCCCTGGATGACGACCATACCGATCTTCAGGTCAGGGTACCGGGTGGCCACAGCCGGCTCGATCACCAGCGTCTGTCCGCCTTCTGTGGAACGAACGACAGGCTGAGAAGAAGGTACGGTCGCTGCTGGTTTGACGGGTGCTGTCTCGTTCGCCGCTGCGCCTGCCTCAGGCTTCATGGTCGGGAACAGAATGACCTCGCGGATGGACTGGGTGTCCGTGAACGCCATGACCAGGCGGTCGATACCGATACCGATGCCACCGAGAGGAGGCATGCCGTAGTCCAGATCCTCGAGGAAATCGCGGTCGATCGGGTGGGCATCTTCATCACCGCCCTTCAGGTTCTTCTGTTCATTTTCAAAACGGTCCAGCTGCTCAGCTGCCGAGGTGATCTCGCTCCAGCCGTCACCGATCTCGCGGCCGTCGATGTAGCACTCGAAGCGTTCCACGAGCGTTGGGTCATCGCGGTGTTCCTTGGACAGCGGGCTCACATCTCGCGGGTAGTCGATGATCCAGGTCGGAGCGATGAGCGAAGGGGTCACGAGCTTGTCGAACAGACCAAAGATCTTTTGTCCACGCGACCGTTGGCCCTTCACGTCAATGTGGTGCTTTTCGATCAATACATCGAGGGCAGCATCATCGAGTGAACTGGTATCTACGCCGACATACTTCTTAATAGCTTCGGTCATAGGAATTCGCGGCCAGTCACCGCCGATGTCGATCGTGGTTTCTCCCTTGGGCAGCGTTTCCGTCCCATAGAGAGCCTTGGCTATGTATTTATAGAGTGCCTCTGCCGTATCCATCATGACATGGTAGTCGGCATAGGCCTGGTACCACTCGATCATGGTGAATTCGGGATTGTGGCCCTGGTCCACACCTTCGTTGCGAAAGTCCTTGCTCATCTCGTACACCCGGTCAAAACCGCCGACCACGAGCCTCTTGAGATACAGTTCGGTCGCGATCCGCAGGTACATGGGCATATCGTAGGCATTGATATGGGTCGTGAACGGTTTGGCATTGGTGCCGCCGTAGAGGACCTGGAGGACAGGCGTCTCGACTTCAATGAACTCCCTCTGATTGAGGAAGTCCCGGATCAGCTGTACGATCCTGGCTCTTATGATGAAGCGCTGCTTGACTTCCGGGTTGATGAGCAGGTCGATGGACCGCTTGCGGAACCGGATCTCTTTGTCCTTCAGCCCATACCATTCGTCCGGCAGCGGCCGGATCGTTTTGGACAGCATGCGGATAGCTGTCGCCAGGACGGTCTTTTCGCCTGTTTTGGTGACGAACAGGGTACCAGTGATCTCGAGGAAATCGCCGAGGTCAATGAGCGGGAGCAGGGAATACATCTCTTCGCCCAGGATATCTTCCTTCAGATATGACTGCATACGGCCCGTGAAGTCCTCCAGATGGAGAAAAGTGGACTTGCCGTGGGAACGGAGCGACCGGATGCGGCCGGTGATCGTGATCTTGGACTCTGATGCCAGCAACTGATCGAACTGTGTGATAGCATCCCGGATCAGGTGCGTATAGTCGCCGGTGTACGCATAGGGGCGGATGCCTCTTTTTTTCAGCTCTGCTACCTTCTGGGTCCGTATGTCGATGAGATCCTGTTCTGGCGAATGTTCACTCATTTGGGTTCCTTTGTTATTTGATGCGGTTGATCAAAAGCAATAATAGACAAAAAACCGGGGCGGTCAACAGCATGCCCCTCAGCATGGTGCCGGGAAACAGAGCGATGATGAGGGCAGGGACCACATAGCCGACCGAGAGCATCAGTATCCGCTGCAGTTGAAAAGAGGTCTTGTCCTGCCGCTCAGAAAGCTCATACGTGAGTGCGTAAGCGGGCGTCATGGCAAAATTTTCACCGACACGGCTGACCATGTCTGCGGCGATGTAAGAGACCTTGCCTGCGATGAACGCCCTCATCAGCCATCCGAATGAATAGATGAGTGTGCCGGCGGTGAGAAGTTTCGATTTGGAGAACCGGTCGATGAGCCGGGTCACGACGGCGATCGTGACCGCACCCAGGACGGCAGAGAGCGTGACAAAGATACCGAGTTCACCAAAGTCCGGGAAATATTGGAATACAACGATCGGCCAGACGAACTCCATGATGAAGAACAGTGCACCGAGTGAAAAGAAGACCACCTGCTGAAGCTTGTGCATACCGCTCAGGAGCTCCTTGATGACGGTGAGTGGTGGCTCCGATGCAAGTGGCTTCGCAGTCTGCTCGAGGAAGAAAGGGTACGATGACAGGACTATGGTCACG
>CAYOQW010000097.1:0-5770 GCA_964406175.1 uncultured Candidatus Saccharibacteria bacterium | reverse complement strand
CTCCTGCTTCGCCTGCTTTCCCAGCTGATAGCCGTCCCAGTGCTTGTTGAAATTGATGAACATGGTGCGGCTGCCGCTGGATTCCGAAGTGAACGAAAAGGCATACTGCGAGAGCACGTCATGGTAGACCTTCACCAGCGACGTGTCGATCCCTTCATTTTTCAAACTTAAAAGGATCCGTTCACCGAAGTAGTCCAGGCCGAGATGCCCCAGAAAAGCGACCGAGGCACCCAGGCGACGAGCAGCTACGACACCAGTAGCAGCAGAACCTCCTGCCTGCCAGTCGCATTCAGAAAGCTCGATCTTGGTGTCTTCCTTTGGATACGCCGAACCGATCCCTACCAGGTCGATGATGCACAGGCCCAGCCCGACGATATCAAACCCACGTTCCTTCGCGTACACGCGTTCTCCCCTCTCGGCAACGGGCGATCAAACTAGCTATTTCTTGGCCCAGTCCTGCATGAACTTTTCGATACCGGCATCGGTCAGAGGATGCTTGATCATCTGTTTGAGGACCTTGAACGGGACTGTCGCAATGTCAGCACCGGCAAGCGCAGAATCCGTGACATGACGGGTATGACGCAGGCTGGCCGATATGATCTGTGTTTCGAAACCATATACGTTCATGATGTCCATGATCTCCTGCAGCACGACCATTCCCTCCTGACCCATGTCATCGATCCGGCCGACGAACGGGCTGGCATAGGTTGCACCGGCTGAGGCGACCATGAGCGCCTGATTGGCAGAGAATACCAGTGTGGCATTGGTCGAGATATCTTTCTGGGTCAGCTGATAGATCGCTTCCAGTCCGTCCTCGGTGGTCGGGATCTTGATCACCACATTGTCATGCCACTTGGCGATCTTTTCACCTTCTTTGACCATGTCCTTGGCTTTCAGGCTGATGACCTCGGCACTGACCGGTCCATCGATGTAGCTGCAGATGGTCTGAATGGTGGTCTTGAAATCCGCTCCGGTCTCCCTGGCCATGAGAGAGGGATTGGTGGTGACGCCACTGATGATCCCCCATTTTGCGACGGTCTTTATCTCTTCGAGGTTGGCAGTGTCGATGAATAGCTGCATGTCAGACTCCTGAAAATGATATAAATAAGTGTCTGCACCTCTGGTCATCATAACTGCCAGAGACTAGGCGTATACTACCACATACTTTACCGAACCGGCAAAAGGTATACTACCGATATTGTGTTACCAACAGAGGTTGTGTAGTATCACTGATGAAAACTCACAGAGGATGCCTGCTATGCCCAAAACTGCCCTCCTGTTCGAGAAGATCGACGCCCTCGTCGATGAACTCATATTTTCATCAGACGATGCCTCTGTTCTCTCATCCTCGCGGCCGGCACGCAAAATGCTCGCCCTGTTCATGTCACTGAAGAAGCCCTTTGAAAAAAGGATCCTGGAAACATTTGCCGCTGGTCACGATGATACGATCACGAAGCTGTTGACTGATCTGTTCAAGTCAAAAACGAGCCTCCCCTATTTCCAATCCATGATATCGCTCTCATATTTCTACTGGAACTGGATCCGCCAGTACAAACTCAAACTTTCACCTCAGCAGATCGATGAGCTGACGCTCTCCCTCATCTATGGTGCCATCGGCTACAAGCTGCTCGATACTTTTTGCGATGATTCTACTGCCACCTCAGACAAAAACCTGATTTCAAATGCTCAAATGCTCTATATCTCAAAATATCTGATCGCCCATCAGGAAGCTACCCTGGCTCGGCACTTCAATAATGCCATTCTATTCGCAAACGTCCAGGGAAAATACAACCGTCTGTTCTGCGATTTTGGAATACGGGAACTTGCCTGCAAGTACAAATCATCACCGATCGATGCAGCTGATTCTATCCACCTGGGGTATAAGAGTGCTCCGCTGATGCTCTATTTTGCTCTCGGCCTGGGTGCATGCGGTCAGGAACAGCGGATACCTGATTATGAACGGATCTTTTTCCTCACCACCTCCAGCATCCAGATCCATGATGACATTTTTGATGCGATGGACGATCTGCTGCATGGCAATATCACCCTGATCACCAGAGATTTTGTCGACACCATCGACTACGCCGGCCTCATCAAACAACCGGAAGAGCTGAAGAAAGCCTTTGCCCGGTTCCTGGAGACCACAGGTGCAGACATTGCACTTTTCAAGATCGCCCAGGCAAATCTCGAAGAGGCACTTGAAATTTGTCATCAATACAGCGACAATATCTTCGAACTGTTCATCGAGTCCAAACTCCTCGGTGTACTGGAAAAAATTAATCGTAGAGAGGCTCTCCATGAAGAAAGCCAGCGTCAAAAAAGCGCAGCGCATCATCAAGGAAAGGATCGTTGAGGTCAAAGCCTGCAACGAAGCCAAAAAACAGGATCCTGACCTCAAGCGGTTCAAAGACCTCGTCTTCCGCGACAGCGGCTGGGAAGGATGGTAGAGTCCGGCGGCGTCCTGTTCGGATACTGGGACGGTGATAGCCTGACTATTACTGAACTCAGTGCTATCATGAACCACAGCGCGGACAAACGTCGATTTCGTTTCCCCGCTGCATTACTGACCGATCACGTACACCGACGAAATTTCGTCGGTGTATTTCATACGCACCAATATTTTCTTGTCCCCAGTCTGCGTGACTGCCTCACCATGCGGTCTCTTACCCGAGAGCTCGACATGACGCTCGTACTGGGGATACTCACTAATAGATTGTCAGTTTGGAAATTTAAACCAGGGAAGCTGTTGCCCCGATTGGTCCCGATAAACAAGATCAAACGAAATGACCTGGACAGCACCTGAACGGCCGGCTTTTCATTGTAAGCAATATCACCAAGCGCTCTGTCCGATATCTTTCATGAGACAGAAGGACAGAGCTTCTGCAGTGCAACCGCCTGCTATCGGATAAGCATGAGAGCGGCCAGCGTTAGCACGAATGCAGAGATCTTCTGGGGCAGACGGTCCCGTTCCCGCAGGAAGAGGGCACCGAACATGACCGTCAGAACGACGTTCAGATAGAGAACGAGTGAGACCTCAGATGCCTGCCCGCCGGCAGCATATGCCTGGATGTAGAACAGAGACCCAAATCCGGAGATCGAAGCGAGCAGGATGATCCAGAGCGTGGTGCTTCTCCGAACCAGGACCCGGCGAAGATCAGGAAAAGAACGGCGGGTGCCGATCATCATGGTGACCGCATTGACCAGGTAGCCGATGGCAGCATACTGAACGACAGGGATACGCATGACCATGGTTTTGTCGATGTAGGAGCCTAGGGCAAAGGCGCAGGTGGAGATGAGCGCATAGAGATGGCCGCGGGTCATGGAAACCCCGGCCTTGCGCGGGAATATCAGCCATACCCCGACCAGACAGAGAGTCGCTGCCAGGACCTTGGGGACCGTCAGCCCCTCACGGAAAAGAGCTGCACCGAGGAGCATGGTGATGACCGGCTGAGTGGCACCGATCAGCGATATATCAGAAACCTCAGTGATCGGATAGGCCTTGAACACTGCGATATTGGCGATGCCAAAAACGATAGATCCTATGATCAGCATCGCGCCCTCAAACCAGCCCACACGTATCAGAATCGACTGACCGGTCACCAGGATCAACAGGGCGACGCACAGGCTGCAGATGAATTTGTACACCACCACGAGCGAGATCGGATCAGCGACCCGGTCCGCTACCAGTATCTTGGTCCCGATGGAGTATATCGTGATTAGAACAATGCCAATGACCGCATAGAGGAACCAGTTCATGCATTCCCTGCCTTCACTCTGAGCAGCTGCGCCGCATCGCGAAGCGCCTTTGGCCAGAGGGAAAAGGTGAGCGACACCAGCTGCAGGAGCGGCTGCACCAGCTTTGACTTCTCAGCCAGAGTAGCCCAGCCCTCATAGATCGGATAGGTATCGAGCATGACCACGAAGAACGCCGCGATCACGATACCCATGAGGAGCCCGAGCAGCAGTCCCCCAAAATGTTTCAGCGGTCCGACCACAGGTAATTCAGTAAGAAAGTTTAAAAGTTTCAAAGCGAAGTTGCCGATCACGAACAGAATGGCGAACAGGACCAAAAAGATGCTTTGGTGTACAAAGGCGACCCTGGAGACCATTTCAAGTCCGTTCCAGCTGGACGTGATGACGTTCGCGATCATCGTGCTCAGCTGACTTGCCAGGACACCTGCGACGAGAGCCACCAGAACCCCGCCGATCATGAGCAGCAGGCCACGGACATACCCCCAGAGGGCAAAGAACAGTACGAGCCCGATGATGACAAGATCGAGTGAATTCATGACCGATCTCCTCTAGTTCTGAACCGTAGATTACTTCGCACATCGTACATCGTACATCGTACTTCCTACTTCACACCTCGTATTGATGCACTGCGACCCCACTGACGATGATCAGGAGCCCGCCGATGACCTGGACGAGGCTCAGGGATTCATGCAGAAAAGCAGCTCCCAGGACCGAGTTGATGACCGGGACCATCATGGACATCATGGTCAGGTATCCGGCACTGCTGATGGCAAGCGACCGGCTGAGCGTGATAGCGACCATAGTATTAAATACTGACGCAATGAGCAAGTAACCCATCACACCGGAGGGGATCGACCGCTCGAGGAACGGGACGAACAGGAGGAGGACGACGAACGCCGCATAGACTCTCCCCCACCCTGCAATGTCCGGATGCATACGGCTGGCAAGCTTCTTCTGAAGGATAGTAGCAGCAGCAAAGCATAGACCGTTGAAGATGATCAGCACATCACCTCGGTTCGGGAGGATGGTCTTCCCCGAAGTCGTGAGCAGATAGGCACCGGCCACGAACAATACCATGAGCACCGTCTTGGCCCGGGTCAAAGGCTCGCGAAGGAAGAACGCGGCCAGGATGATGACGAACACCAGCGAGCTTTTCACCAGGAAGCTGTAATTGATCGAGGTCGTCCACCGGAGCCCCACATTGCCAGACACATAGGCAGCCGCCACGAACAGACCGAGGATCCCCAGGGCCCGGTAGTCCTTCAACCTCAGAGAGAGAAGGTCCTTCCTCCGCAGCAGAACGACGTACAGACTGAGGAAAAAAGCGGTCATCGCTGTCGTGACGAACGTGAACGTCAGAGGATCACCGCCGCGGTTGAGCGCAAGCTTGTTGCAATAGATACTCAGCGACCAGCTGAGTGAGAACAGGCTGACCAGCAGCAGTTTACGGCTCAGACGGATCTTCATAGAGCTCCTCCAGCAGACTACGCAGCCGTAGAAAGATATCTTCGTGCCCGAGCGAGGAAGCGTGCAGACCATCTCCATGGAGAAATCCGGTCAGGGACTCAGCGGTCCAGCCGTCGAGCAGTCGCAGGTAAGGCACGTTGTGTTCGGAACAGCTCGATCGGGTGATCTCTTCGTAGACTCGCGCGTCATCCATACTGAAATAGACTGAGGTGCCGGCATACGGTCTGGTCCTGCTGTCATCTATCGGGAACACCCCGATGAATAGCACATCTGCCAGTGCTCGAGCCCTGAAGATCAGTGTCTCGACGTTGGACCTGAATTGATCGACTGGCGTTCGGTTTGGTGATTCCAGATGCCCTATATGGGATGTGCCGTTCAGTCCAAGAGACATGATGATGAGATGAGGACGCCGACGCCCCACCTCGTCGGTGAACCGTTCCAGCATCCTGGTCGTGGTCTCTCCGCTGATGCCAAGATTGAACACCTGGTTCATCGGGTCGTTCGTTTCGTGCCAGTTTTTCAACCGACCGACAAAACCGCAGCCGGCCGC
>CAYOQW010000096.1:0-5783 GCA_964406175.1 uncultured Candidatus Saccharibacteria bacterium | reverse complement strand
CTGTGAACACCACACTGACAAATACGACGCCCTGCGGCGGGAACGGTATTTCAAGACATCTGTCGGAAAACGCATGCTGAAGCTGATCCTCGCCGATGCCTTAAAACGGACCTTGCCCATATAACGATGCATCGATTTCAGAACGATCCGCTGTCTCCTGCTCACTTTAAAAAGACCACCGACGAGGTGGTCTTTTGGTGTATCTATTTGCCAACCGAAGCTACTCTTTGCCTTTTGGCATACCAACCGAAAGTGAGGTCACATTCGTGATCAGTTTGTTCAGCGTGCCGGAAAAGGCTTCCATTTCAGCCGGACTGATATCCTGCACGATGTAGGTCACAAAGGCTTTTTCCAATGCGTCAGCAGAGCTGACCGCCAGATCCCGGCCGGCCGGGGTCAGACGCACGATGTCCTGACGGCGGTCAGTCGCATTACCCTCGATGGTCAGGAGTTCCCGGGCCTTCAATCCGACCACCAGCCGGCTGACCATGCCTTTGCTCAGACCGCTGAAAGCGGCCAGGTCCTTCTGCGGGATGTCTCCCAGACTGAGCAGCCCGATGAGCATGAGGAATTCCGAAAAGTTCACATCGAACTGCTCTCGGAGGATGTGATTGCCGGCCAGATTCACCATGCCGACGAATTTGTTGAGTTCAAAGGTCAACCGGTTCTGCATGGCAGGACCTCAGATAAAAGCGAAGGACGGGGCTATGGTAGCATGCAACCGTTTACCATGCAACCATTATAGTTGACAAGTAAACTATTTTCCTTCTATACTGGTATCGTAGCACTCTACCAAAGGAACCTCATGAAGATCGAAGCCTCTGACCTCGTCAAAAAGTACGGCACCAAGACCGTCGTGTCGCACATCAACCTCACGATCGAGCCCGGCAAAATCCTGGGGCTGCTCGGGCCCAACGGTGCCGGCAAATCGACGTCCATCAAAATGCTCTCAGGCCAGATCAGGCCCACCGCGGGTAAGGTCGTGATCGACGGCACGCCCTGTGACCATTTGCCGGAACAGTACCGCCGCAAGATCGGGCTCATGCCGCAGGACATCATCATCTGGGACGACCTGAGCATTCTGGAAAATCTCAAAATGTCCGCAGACCTCTACAACCTCTCCCCGGCCAGGACCAAAGAGCGGATCGACTTCCTGGTGAAGTCGCTGAAGCTAAAGCCCGAGATCAACACCCTGGCCCGCAACCTGTCCGGCGGCTACAAGCGCCGGGTCAATCTCGCCATCTCGGTGATCCACGACCCCGAGGTCATCTTTCTAGACGAGCCGACCCCGGGCATCGATGCCCAGAGCAGGCTCCTGCTCAATGAGTTCATCCAGTCGCTCGCCGATACTGGCCGCTATGCGATCGTGCTGACGGACCACTACCTCGAGGAAGCAGAAAAGCTCTGCGACTACTTCGTCATCATCGACAATGGTCAGGTCGTGACCGAGGGGACACTCAGCGAATTAAAACGCAAGCACGGGTCCGGCAAGTTCATGGAGATCGACCTGGACGAGGAAGCATTAGCCAAGGTGAAGAATCTGCTCATAAATGAGTTCCCGCAGGGGAAGATCATCCGCAACACCTTTGTCTGTCTGGCTGAGGACCTGGTCCAGACCCTGGCCCGGGCCACCGCTATCATCGACAAGCAGGGCCTCCCCATTCACAACATTTCGGTCAAAGAGCCGTCCCTCGAGGACATCTTCCTGCTCATCACCGGCCGCGGCGTCAGAGAATAACCATTTAGCGATACCACTACCATGAAGATCATCCTCGCGGTCATCCGTTTCAATATCCTGAGCCTGGTCAGGAACCTGAAATCCTCCGGCATCATGTTCGTCCTGCCGGTCGTGTTCATGGGCATCTTTGCCATGGCGTTCGGGGGCAACAGCAGTGCCGTCACCTTCAGGGCCGGCGTGCTCGTCGACCCGGCGATCCAGAGGTATGCCCCTGATTTCAACGCCATCCTGAACAGCCTCCATGACACGGTCGACACCGTAAAGGTCACCTCCACGGTCTACACCGACGAGGCCAAACTGAAGGACGACCTGACCAGCGGCAAGATCGACAGCGGCATGGTCGTCTCCCCATCTCCCGACCCGACCGCCTATCCGCTCCAGTTCGACCTGCTGTTCAAGGAGCAGAACTACCAGACCGGCCAGATCCTCTCGGTGGAAAAAGACGTGATCGAACAGGTCAACTCAGCTCAATCCGGCATGATCACGACTGAGTTCCTCACCACCCAGGGCGACGTCTCGTCGTTCGACCTGCTCGCTCCCGGGCTCATCATCTACGGCCTGCTCATCCTCATCCCCGGCATCGCCCAGACCTTCACCGCCATCACCGAGAAAAAGTACATCTTCCGCTTCGCCAACAGCCAGGCCAACTCGGCCCAGATCATCGCGGGCAGCGTGGTCTACTACCTGCTCCTGGCTTTCATCCAGATCCTGCTCCTCTTCTTCACGGCCCGGGCCTGCGGGTATCAGGCGAGCGGCAATGTACTCCTGGCGGTCTTCCCCGGCTTGCTATCCGCCCTGTTCGTCATCGGGGTCGGCCTGCTCATCGGCTCATTTGTCAAAAAGACCGACGCCGCGACCAATATCGGCACCATCCTGTCCATCATCATGGGGTTCTTTTCCGGCTCGTTCATCCCCGGCATCGGCCAGGTTCTGGAGTTCAAACTCTTCGGTCAGCAGATGCAGTTCAATGACCTGCTCCCCTCCAAGTGGGGCACCGTTGCCATGGAAAAAGTCCTGTCCCAGAACCTGGGCCTGGGTGACATCACGACCGAGCTCACTATCCTCGCCATCTCCGGCGTCGTACTCCTGAGTGCCGGCATATTCGTCTACCAGAAAAAACAGCTGAGCGTACAGAATTAACGAATAGGGAATACTACTATGAAAAACACTCCCCCTCTTCATCTCGTTCTGGGTGGTGCAGGTGCGACCGGAAAAGCGGTGATCAAAGAACTGCAGCGCAGGAACCTCCCCGTCAAAGCCGTCGGAAGAACTCATATTGTACCTGAGGTGGATGTCATCACCGCAGACCTGCTGATCCGGGATGACACTATGCGAGCACTCAAAGCTGCGACACATATCTATGTCTGTGTCGGTTTGCCCTATGACTCCAAAATCTGGGAAGCCCAGTGGCCGATCCTGATCGACAATATACTTGCCGCGTGCACACAGGCCGGTGCCAAGTTGATCTTCTTTGACAACATGTATATGTACGGACCTCCGCCCCTTCCCGTACCGTTCGATGAAACGACCCCTCAAACTCCAGTGACCCGCAAAGGAAAGATACGCAAACAAATCGCCGACACGGTCCTGACTGCGCACAATAATAGTTTGATCCAGGCAGTGATCGCCCGTTCCGCTGATTTTTATGGTCCGCAGGCCCAAAACAGCGTCCTTTATACTGCAGTGGTACAAAGGATCATGGCAGGCAAAGGTCCCTTGTGGATCGGAAAACCTCGTCAGCTCCATACCTATGCGTTCGCCCCTGACAATGGCCGGGCCATTGTCGCATTGGCCCTGGATGACACTACCTACGGTGATGTCTGGCACCTGCCTGTCGGAGAACCCATCGCGATCGAAGAGATCCTCGAGATCATCAAACGGGAATTGAAGACCACCTATACAATTTCGTACCTGCCCAGAGCAGTGCTCAATGTACTTTCACTTTTTGTCCCGATACTACGTGAAGTCAGAGAAATGTCCTATCAGACAGAGACGACGTATTCTATGTCCTGGGAAAAATTCCACCAAAAATTTCCTGACTTCGTACCCACGACCAATGATGATGGTATTCGGGATATGATCCATAGCTATTCATCTGAAGCCAGAATCGGACCATGAAGACGACCACCAGCAAACTATCGGGAAAATTGACATGAACAAATTGAAGTCATCGCTCTCGCCCCGCACCGCGTTCATCGCCTTTACCGCGGTCTCCTGCATCGCCCTTGCCTACCACGCGCTCATCATCACCCAGGTGATCCCCTATGCCAATGTCTGGGGCGGCCGGCTCAAAAGCCTGACCGACATGTACCGGTTCGAGACCGTCTCCGTGCTCATGCAGCTCGCGTTCCCGCCCCTGGCCTGGCTGCGGTACCGGAGAGCCGGCAGCAAGACACTGCAGAAAGTGCTGTCCTTCGTATTCTACGGCATGTTCGGCCTGCTGCTCCTGAACACCCTTGGCAATATCGTGTCCACCAGCCGGATGGAAGCGATCATTTTCACTCCCATGACGTTCATCATGTCATTCGTCGCTCTGCGACTGGCGCTCGATTAACCGAAAGGAACCTCCCATGGTGCGACAGCTCCCGACCCGTCAGCGCCTCCGCAAAGCCCTGATCATCCTGACCTTCCTGTCATTCCCGCTCACCATGAACTTCTTTTCGCCCTATGTCAGCATCGACGGTTCTGCTGTCGGTCTGGTGAGCGGCAGCCTCGTCATGTTCGGCCTCATGTTCCTGTCCTCCCTGTTTTTGGGCCGGCTCTGGTGCGGCTGGGTCTGTCCGGGCGGCGGCCTGCAGGAAATGATCGAACCGGTCAATATGCGCCCGGTCTCCGCCAAGACCAACTGGATCAAGTGGCTCATCTGGGTACCCTGGATCACCCTCATCGTCTTTTTGTTCGTCCAGGCCGGTGGCATCCATAGCCTGGACCTGCTGCGGCACACCGAGGGCGGCATCTCGGTCTCCGGCACTGCCGAACGACCCATTTTCATCGCCTACATCATCTATTTCGCGGTCATCGGCCTGTTCCTCCTCCTGTCCTGGCTTGTCGGCCGCCGGGCCGGCTGCCACACCTTCTGCTGGATGGCGCCCTTCATGATGATCGGCCGCTGGCTCAGGAACCGCTTCCACTGGCCGGCGCTTGGCCTGGCCGCTACCCCGGCTACCTGCATCGACTGCGGGAAATGCACGACCGGCTGCCCCATGAGCCTGGAAGTGAACTCTATGGTGAAGTCAGACCACATGGAGAACTCCGAGTGCATCCTCTGCGGGACCTGCGTCGATACCTGTCCCAAGAAGACGATCAGGTATTCCTTTGGCAAAAAGTAACCAGGCACCGATCCTGTTGCCACCGGTCTACGACGCCGATATACTGGTCCTGATAGCAAATACGTACCCATCATCAGGAGCACCGCATGGCCTATGACCGGCAGAAGTATCTCGACGCGCTGAAGAGCCAGCTCGAACCGAACATCGTCAATCATTCGCTGGCGCTGGAAGCCTGCATGGGCGGGCTCTACGACTACCTGTCCTCGACCGGCCAGCTGGCCGCGACCGAGCTGCCCAAGGGCGACTGGCTCCTGGCCGGTCTGATCCACGACGTCGATTTCGGCGGCGAATTCAAGGAGCTCCATCCGGCCCGCACCCGGGAAGCCCTGGCCAAGTACGGGCTTGAAATCTCGGATGACATCCACCAGCTCGTGCTCTCGCACGCCGGACACTGCCTCGGCATCCAGCCGGTGACCCTATCTCAGTGGTCCATCTACTGTGCCGATAGCCTGACCGGCCTCATCATGGCCGTCGCGTTCGTCTATCCTTCGCGCAAGCTCGCCGATGTCAAAGTGTCCTCGGTGCTCAAACGCTTCCTGAAAGAACCCAAGTTCGCCGCCGGCACCCGCCGCGAGGAAGTCGCCGAGTGCGCCAAAGCAGACGGCCTCAATATGCCGATCGAAAAGTTCATCGAGGTCTGCCTGGTGGCGATGCAGGGGGTAGCGGGGACGATAGGATTGTAAAGCTGAGCGCGGGACTAACAACACTGAATATAC
>CAYOQW010000095.1:0-5814 GCA_964406175.1 uncultured Candidatus Saccharibacteria bacterium | reverse complement strand
GACCATGAGAGTATCGCTCCGGTCGTAGCCTTGGACGCTCAGACCTCAGTGCTCGAACTCTGGCACGGGCCGACCTGTGCGTTCAAGGACCTGGCACTGCAGCTCATGCCCCGTCTGTTCGTCCAGGCGAACCGTCTGTCGTCCTCGGGTTCAGAGCAGCAGCTTCGTCATTTGATCATTGTGGCAACATCAGGTGATACCGGCAAGGCTGCCTTGGCGGGCTATCAGGACGTCGAAGGCGTCGATATTTCGGTCTACTTTCCTTCGCAAGGCGTTTCCCCGATCCAGGAGCTGGCCATGCGGACGCAGGAAGGCAGTAATGTCCTGATCAAGGGTATGCAGGGGGACTTCGATACGGTCCAGTCGGCGATCAAGTCTGTCTTTTCGGACCAGGTCTTCGCCTCCTATTTGCGTGATCGATATCAGGTCCAGCTCTCGTCAGCTAATTCCATTAACTGGGGCAGACTACTGCCACAGATCGTCTACTATGTGAGCGGCTATATCGACCTGATCGAGCAGCGGGGCTTACATATTGGCGACCAGGTTGATGTGGTCGTCCCCTCGGGGAATTTCGGCAATTTGCTTGCTGCATATTTGGCCAAACGGATGGGGATGCCGTTGGGCAGACTGGTCTGCGCGTCGAATCAGAACAACGTGCTGACCAAATTCCTCCTTACTGGGTTGTACGATATTCGTACGCGATCACTCGCGCGGACCTGTTCTCCCTCCATGGACATACTCATCGCAAGCAATATCGAACGACTCTTGTGGTTTGTTTGCTCTGACCCGGCCAGGGTCGCTTCCTGGATGGCGCAGCTCAAAGCGACTGGATGTTTTCAAATCGACGCGCGGACCATGCAAACTATTCAGCAGGATTTTTCGGCCTATTGGACGGATGACGCTGGGGCTCTGGACCTGATCAAAACAACCTGGAACGATCATGACTACATGGTCGACCCACATACCGCCGTCGCACTGTCAGTGGCTGATCAGTACCGGCTTCAGTATCGTTCGTCCAGGCCTTTGCTCATCGCTTCGACCGCCCACTGGGCCAAGTTCCCTGGTGCGGTGCTCAAAGCGATCGATGAGCAATCCATGAGGGGTTTTGTCGAGGGTCAAGATGAGTTTGCAATGTTGAAAAGGATCGAGGAATTAACAGACGTACTGACGCCAGAACGCATCAGAAAGCTTTCTGACCTGCCTGTCAGGTTCGCTTCTACGGTGAGGGCTGATGTGCTCGAGCTCAAGCATGGGGTCGAGTATTATCTGGGTGCGAGATATGGGAAACGTGGGCAATAACAATGCAGACCCTTCGTTCCGGGAACCTGCTCTCAGGGTGGCATCTTTAACTCTTGGTGATTGACCGGAGGGATGTCTGTACATGGCGGTATGGTTGCAAAATAGCTGAAAAGGGCGTATAGTACTGGCTCTACTGGATTCATTTGAGAGGTGCGGTCATGCGTATACAAGTGATCAAATTTTTCGTCCCTGCGGTCAGCGCAGGCGTCTGTTAATGTTTTTTTTGCATCGTCCGGTGAGGCTGGGTCCCCCTGATGGGTGGATCCAGCTTTTTTATTCGAGGTAGATATGAACAATCCATTTATCGTGCTCATTCGACTGACCTGGCGGTTCGCCAAAGGCAGTCGTCGTACCCTTGTCGCAGCCTACACCCTGCTGGCCGTGTCCAGTATCATCGATATGTCACGGCCGGTGTTCTTTGCGTTGCTGCTCAATACAGTCCAAAAAGGGGGAGACCATGTCATTCGGGATATCCTGCTCATCCTGGCCGGGTATTACCTGATCCCATTTTTCTTCTGGTTATTCCATGGGACCGGCAGGGTTCTGGAGCAGAAGGTGAGCTATGTAGTGACCAAGCAGTATCAGGAGTCCCTGTTTGGCTCGGTCACTGAGATGCCGCTGGTCTGGCATAAAAATCATCATTCCGGGGACACCATCGACCGGATCAAGAAAGCCACCAATGCCGAGTATGATTTTTCCGGTGAGACCTGGGTGGCAGTGAGCATTATCATGCGTATGATCATCGCCTTTGGGGCGATCATCTGGGCAGCGCCAGTGTTCGGTACGGTCTCTCTATTCATGTGCGCAGGAATCATCGCAACGATTATGGCCTTTGACCGGAGACTGACCCGGCTCCAGGGTGAGATCAATGATCATGACCACAACACCGCTTCGACCATTCATGATTACATCACCAACATCATCACGGTGATCACCCTCCGGATCGAAGCCATGGCCCGCAAAGCGGTCAGCAAACGAATAGCGACCCGGCATGATTCTTACCACACGTTCATTGTGCTCAATGAGATCAAGTGGTTCACGGTATCCATGATGCTGTCAGTCATGAGCTACCTCATCCTGGCTTTGTTTCTGGTCGGCTACCTGACCTCTGGTCAGGCAGTGCTGATCGGGACGATCACCATGCTCTACCAGTACGTGGACCGAATGAACGGTGCGTTCTTTGACTTTGCCTGGCAGTACGAACAGATCGTTCGGCGGTATGTGGATACCCGGGCTGTCGACCCGATCATAGCTGACCATCAGTTACTGGTTACCGGTACCCCGAGCGGGACAGTCGAACATTGGCAGCATATCGAGATCAGGCATCTGAATTTTTCGCATCAGACCGAGGATCAGGACCGTGAGCATCTGTCCGACATCCATGTAGACCTCGTCCGTGGGCGCAAGATCGCCTTGGTCGGCGAAAGTGGTTCGGGTAAGTCGACCCTCATGGTACTGCTGAGGGGACTTCTGCAGGCCGATCAGGTCGTGGTCCAGGTGGACGGGAAAACGTTCGATTCGCTCTCGGTCCTCAGAGACCTGTCGACACTGATCCCCCAGGAACCGGAGATATTCGACAATACGATCGAGTACAACATCGTAGCAGGCCTGGCACACCAGCGCGAAGATGCTGAGGTAGCGGCCCAGATCGCCTGCTTTGACCAGGTCGTCGCCAGACTCCCGAAAGGGTACGAGTCACACATGAGCGAACGCGGGGTCAATCTGTCAGGCGGAGAAAAGCAGCGGTTGGCTTTGGCTAGAGGCATATTTGCGGCACACTCAAGCTCGCTGATTCTACTAGACGAACCGACCAGCAGTGTCGATGCGGTCAATGAAGCAAGGATCTATCAAAATATGTTCCGGCATTTCGCCGGCCGGTGCATCGTCTCGTCCATACACAAACTACACCTACTCACCATGTTCGACCGGATATACGTCCTCGATCAGGGGCGGGTGGTGGAAGAGGGGACGTTTCAGGAACTGATCGCGAAAAAAAGCCGTCTGGCTTCCATGTGGGAAAGTTATCAGGCGGCGGCTAAATAGCTTTGATCTGTGAAAGATGAGCTCAAACTGTCATTCCGTACCCCGATACGGAATCCACCTGAAACACTGATAGCACTTGAGAGTATGGAACTAGATGGATCCCTGCCTTCGCAGGAATGACAGTCGTTCGGCTACTGTTTACGGCTTTGTTCTAGAGCCGAACAAAGATCACCAGTGATACCAGCGTGCAGACCACGGCAAAGGCAAAGGTGGCGGCGGGGGCGAATACGGACCACAGGATGCCGCCGATGATGGAGGCCAGGAGGGTAGCGATGCTGGTGACGGCATAGAAGGTGCCGTAGGCCGTGCCGGACCGTTCGACCGGGGTAATTGAGCCGATGAGCGCCTTCGATACGCCGTCCGTGAAGGCGATATAGAAACCATAGACCAGGAACAGGACCCAGACCAGAGCTGGCGTCGTGTTCAGGGCAAAGCCTGTGTAGACCAGGGCAAAGATCACGAGGCCCGCGATCAGCACTTTCTTGGGCCCGATGCGGTCTGCCATCCTGCCGGCCGGAGTGGACATGGCGGCGTTGGTCAGGTTGTACAGCATGTAGGCGGAGATGATGAGGCTGAGCGAGAGGCCCAGGTCCTGTGCTTTCAGGATCAGGAACGAATCTGAGCTGTTGCCGAGTGAAAAGATGGTCATGCCCAGGAGGAACTTTTTGTACTTCACAGGCATGCCCTTGAGCGAAAGCGATAGAGTGATCTTGTTGGTCAGGATCTTTTTCGTCGTGTCCTTCACGAAGAAAAAGAACAGCAGGCTGAGAGCTGCCGGGATGATCGATATGAACAGGATGTGACGGATCGTGAAGTGAAAGCCGTTCAAAAGGATCAGGGCGATGAGCGGGCCGATGACTGCACCGAGCGAGTCCATGGACCGGTGAAACCCAAAGATGAAGCCGCGATTGGTATCGTCTGACGCTTCGAGCAGAAGTGCGTCTCGTGCTCCGGTTCTGAGGCCCTTGCCCAGCCGGTCGACCAGACGGGCACAGAGGACCAGCGGCCAGGTGGTGGCCAGCGCGGTGAGCAGCTTGGACACGGTGGCAGCGCCGTAGCCGCCGACCACGAACGGCTTCCGCTTCTGCAGACGGTCAGACCAGTAGCCGAAGATCCCTTTGAACAGTGCGGCTACCCCTTCGGCCACGCCTTCGATGATGCCGATCACGTATACCGGGGCACCGAGGACCGAGGTGATGAAGATGGGCATGATGGGATAGAGCATCTCAGAGGCAGTATCATTAAAGAGACTGACCAGACTGAGATACCAGACGCGGGCAGGGATCTTTTTTGAATTTGCCGTGGGGAGTGATGTCGTCATGGCTACTTTGTTGTATGTGATAGTGAGGACCATCAGCCAGTGTACAAAGGCTGGGGGAAAAAACAAGGCATTAACTTTGAGCAGCCCCTTACACCCGATGGCAAGCGGACGTATACTTCGACCAGAGGTTTTTTCTGGACTGCAGGTATGCTGAAACGCATCGTATTAGTCGTACTGGTCGGGGCGCTGATAGTCGCAGCAGCAACTGTGACCTTTGGCTGTGGGCTGTTTTCCTCGGTTCCCCTGACCTGGGTCTCACCTGACCGTCAGCAGGCCGAAACGCAGCAGGATGCTACCGGACCAAGTGACTATGCGGACTATTCGCTGTCCCATCTAAAGCTGCCTATACTCATGTACCATCACATCCGGGATGTCGCTGACCAGAGTGATGCGCTTGCGGTCAGCCTGTCCTTGCCGGTCAGCATGTTTTCTGAACAGCTGGATTTCATCGAGCAGCAGGGCTACCAGACGGTCACGTTCGCTGATGTGCTCGACGGAACTGTTCCGTCAAAAGCGGTCATGCTCACGTTCGACGATGGTTATGATGATATTTATACCTATGCCTATCCTGAGCTCAAGAAACGGGGAATGACTGCGGTTCTGTTCCTCATCGGTCATGATCTGGATACCGGAGGCTACCTGACGTCTGATCAGGTCAGGGAAATGGTACAGGACGGTCTGGAGATCGCTTCACATACCCTGTCACATCCTGATCTGCGGGATCTGGACGAGACGAGACTTCAGGCAGAACTTGCCGGGAGCAAAGCTTTCCTAGAGGAGCGTTTCGGCGTCACGGTCGCCAGTTTCTGCTATCCTTCCGGCCGGTTCTCCGACGATACGGTCAGTGCTGTCCGTGATGCCGGGTACCGGTTCGCAGTGACCACGCGCAACGGCGAGGCAGATTTTGCATCACCAGAGGAGCTGAACCGCTATCGCATCGGTCCGACGACGACTATCGGGTCCTTGTTGAAATAACTGTGCTAAGCTAGTTAGAGATCAAGGTGGATTCCCGCTTGCGCGGGAATGACATCCGGGATTAGTCGTCCCAGGTCTGTTTGATCCGGTCCAGTTCGGTGGTGACGGCTTCCAGCTCGATATAGCCGAAGTCTATCATCTCTCTTAATTGCTTCAGGCGCTTGGACAGCCGGGCG
>CAYOQW010000094.1:0-5824 GCA_964406175.1 uncultured Candidatus Saccharibacteria bacterium | reverse complement strand
ACTAATAGTAGTCGCTCAGGTAGCCGATGTCCGGTACCTGTTCGCTGTCACCACTGTAGAATAAGCCAGGGGTCGGCAGCGGGAAGTAGGTAGTACGGGCGAGCGCTGCGAACACTGCGGGGCTGTTCGCGGTGCCGTCGAGGAGATACTTCGCGGCCTGTTCATGGTTACCATTAATCAGAAAAAGCGAGGCATCGGCCCCGATGATGTCCAGATAGGGACGCTGGTCGAGGTACACCTGTCCGACCGTTGCTCCACTGACCTGATCGCTCGATATCAGTTTTTCTATGCTGAAATCATCTCCGAGGGTGAAATACAGATCGGGCGAAGCAGCGGTGACATTGTGCATTGTGATACGGTAGAGTTCAGAGCTGAACATCTTGCCTTCGCGCTCCGGGTGAGAATCTCCCTGGATCCCGAAGGAAAAAGTCGATCCTGTTGCTCTCTGGGTATGGAACGTATGATCATCACCATTGGAAAATGCTGTTTCATCCGCATGTTTCGTCTGCACTCGATAGGTGTAAGACGTGTCCGACCTCAGCCCGGTCAGTTCGATGACGATCGGTTCGCCCGAGCTGGAGCGCAGGGTGACTGACCGTTGGTCCAGTAGGCTGATTCCATACTCGACAAAGGCTTCCATGTCAGCGTTCGCAAGGATATTGATCTTGATAGCTGTATCTGTCGGACTACCGAGCACGACAGTGCCAGTAAGCTCCCCAGTACCAACTGGAATGTCGACATGACTGATCGTCTGCTGTTCGGTTGCAGACGTTCCAACGGTACTTGCGGGTTTTGTCGGGCTTTGCAGCCAATACACCGACACCGCCACTATCGCGGCGGTGAGGATGATGAGGGAAATTGAGAATTTTAGTCTGTTCACTTCGTGGTCTGTTCCAGCGTACTGCAAGCGGTTCGACAATATTGTGTGTCACCGCAGGCATACTGCCCCGGCGAGTCACAGCACTGCTTGCATTCTTGCACGCTGCCGGTCGAGGTGCAAGATGAGTAATCACCATCTTTCCCGAGGATTGAGGGAATAGTGAACGAGGAGAATTTAGTGTTCTGGGTGAAATCATACGTTGCCGCGTCATCACGGCAGGTTTTACGAGTCTCGGCATCGGCTGAGGTCAGGCAGTCGCAGCAGTCCTTGGCTGTCCGCATATCTGGAGTGTTCGCGAGGCAAGCCTGGTAGTCAGTCGTGATGGCTGAAGTGGCCGGTGTTGCGACATTCTGTTCCTTCTTGGTGCCTATATTTTGCTTCGCCTCATCCACCGGGGTGCTGACAGGCTTTTGTCTGTTGCCTGGTGTCGTCGACTGCGGTTCAACAGTGGTCGAAGCTGTATTGGTTGCTTTGGCGAAATGTTCCCGTCCGTACAGGTCCCAGAAGGCTGCCAGGGAAACTGCAGCCAGGATAACAGCCAGGACGATGATGATGAGCCGTTGGTATTGTTTTGACATTCTGGTGTGACCTTATTGGAACAGCAACGACGTGTCGAGGCCGGTAGGCATATCGATCGGCTCAGAATACAGGTAGGCCTTGTTCTCTGAGCACTGATACGCTGAGAGATCACGGATCTCCAAGAGTCTTGTCTGTTGGGCGTCGGTCAGGGTCTGGCCGACCTGAGCAAAAGCGGTGGCGTAATAGTATGAGATCTCGCCGTCCAGAGCACCATATTCGCGGCCAAGGCTGGTGACCATGGCTTCATCGATGGTTCCGCCGCTGAGCCCTTTGCGCAGTTCTATCGCGATCGCGCGGCGTTTCGCCACGATGCCATTGATGGCAGCGCGCTGTTCTTCGACGATGCCGGTGATGATGCTTTTCTGCTCGATGGACAGTGAATCGATGAAGGCAGCGCCCTTGTCACCGGTGATGGACTCGTCGATGGTGTAACCGGCATTACCGATGGCCGGGGCGTCCTTGATGTAGAATCCGCCGAAATAGTCGCCCTGACGCTCGGGACAGAAATAGGTATCGGATTCAGTGTCGCCTGCGTACCAACCCAGCATCTCGCTGGCGTAGGTCATGACGAGGACATGTTCATCATGGCTGAGTGTTGTTTTGTCCACCTGGTCCGGCAGTGCAGCCCAGGATGCAAAGCCACCGGATACCATGGCATCCATAGCAGTGACCTGGTCGGCGCTGAGCGACCCGATGATACTGCTGAAAAGCTTGGCGCGTTCCAGACTGATGGTTGAGTCGAGCGCATAGAGGTCGGACGAATAGCTCATGACCGCGGTCTTGCTGAGCCCGGTGGTGCCGGCCGGCAGTTCACCATCGCGAAGCTGCCGGAACGAAACCATCAGGGGGAACCGGTCATAGGCATACTGGTTGACTTTGCTGACCTGGACTTTGGCCAGGGCGATCATCTGGGCTTTCTGCTCCGTCGTCATGATGGCGAGGACATTGTTGGCGGCATTGGTCACAAAGTCGGTGCTGTGCCCCATACCTGCCTGGGTCACATCTCGCAGGTACTGGAATCCGAAGAAGTCTGCGACTTTGCCAGGCGGCAGGAAGGAGTCGGAGCAGGTATTACCGGTGAGAAAACCAAGCGCATCAAATGCAAGGGTGTTGAGCTGCGCATTATCGGAGATCGCCTGCTCTATGCTGTAGCCGGACTGTGCCTGTGCTTTTGTATCGGCGGTATTTTGACCGGCTGTTTGACCCGTTGTCTCTGCCGGCGGAGGCGTCGGTTGCGTGCCTTGACCTCTGGGTTGGTCGTCCGGTCGGGGTGGAGGGTCAAAAGGACGTGCGGTTGTCGTTGCGACTGTCTCAGAAACAGCTGCTGTTTCTTCTTTGGTCTCGGTAGAACCGTCATTCTTGTGGTTCATTGCCCAAGAGATGCTGACCGCAGCTATCCCGATGATGAGGGCGCAGATCGCGATACCGGTTTTGCTGGTGATGAATTTTTTCATTGCCGGGGTCCTGGATAAAGGTGATGATAGTGACCATCTCTATCATAGCTGCGGGCACATGAACTGAATGTGAAGTGCTCGGTCAGGTTTTGGAGAGCGGTAATCTGACCTCAAAGCAGGTCTCTCCAGGCTGGCTGCGGACGCTCACAGTGCCGCCGTGTTCAATGATGATCTTTTGGGCGATCGGCAAACCGAGACCAAAACCTCCTGTTTCGCGGTCACGCGCAGTATTGACCCGGTAGAACCGGTTAAAGATCCGGTCCAGGTCTGCAGCGGGGATCCCTCTGCCATTGTCAGTGATCTGGAGCAGGGCATGTTCGCTGGACGTCGTGATCGTGATGCTGACGTGCGGATGCTCTGCATCCTTTGAGTATTTGATGGCATTGTCGATGAGGTTGGTCAATGCCCTGTATAGCTCGGACCTGTTGATCGACACCATGACCGGTCGCTCGTCACTATGCAGTTCCAAATGCACGTCATGCTGGTCGGCGAGTGACTTGAACGACGCCACGATCTCCTGCAGTACCTGGTTCAGATCTTCGACATTCCTTGTACTGCTCTGAGGCCGGGAGAGCGCCAGCAGGTCGTTGGCCAGGCTGGTTACCTCATCAACACCGGATAGCGCTTCGGTCATGGCTGTTTTCAGGTCAGCCTTGGTCGCCTGGTCATCGTCGAGCACGGTTTCCAGATTGGTCTTTACGATAGTGAGCGGAGTGCGGAGCTCATGTGAGGCATCCTGTACGAACCGGGTCTGTTGGTCAAATGCGGTTTGCAGCCTTTTGGACATCTCGTTGAAGCTGGTGACCGTTCTTCCGATCTCATTCTCTGGTACCTGCTCGATCTGACTTCCCAGGGTATCTGTTTTCAGGGTGTCGATCCGGGTATTTAATTCCTCCAGGGGTTTCAGGAACCGTCCGGAGATATAGTAGCCCAGAGCAAAACTGATCAAGGCGAGTGGGAACAGGCTCTCGATACTGCGGTCTCTGACGGTTTGCAGATCATCGGTGTATTGCGATCTGACCTTTTGTTCAGCGGTTTCTTCCACCCTTAGTGCTGTTTGTTCCTGGGGAGGTGATGCCGGGGCAACAGCTCTGGTTGAGAGATAGTTATCGATAGTGATGTTGAAGAGGAAGATGATGCTGCCAGCGAAGACAAAGAGGATGACAGAAAAGAGCATCGCCAGTCTGAACTTGATGCTTTTGAGGACCCTACGAATGTTCGATGGCATAGCCGCTTCCTTTGATCGTGCGGATGAGCGTTTTGTCCGGATCGACCTTGTGCCGCAGTGTTTTGATATTGGTTCTGACGGTCTGGGTGAACGTGTCGATCTCGCTGTCCCAGACGTGTTCGAGGAGTTCTTCCTGGCTGACCGTCCGGGGGCTGTTCCTCAGCAGATATTCGAGAATGCCGTACTCCTTGGCATTGCAGACGATCTCCTGTCCTGCTTTGTAGACCTTCTTCACCGTCGTGTCGACCACGAGATCGTCGCAGGTCAGCTGAGCTGTTCTATTCAGGCTACTCCGTCTGATGAGCGCCTGGATACGGAGCAGCAGCTCCTGGAAATTGAACGGTTTGAGCAGGTAATCATCCGTACCGCTTTGAAATCCCTCAATGACGTCCTCGGGGGCTGTTCGGGCGGTGAGCATGAGGATGGGAGTGGTCACCTGTTCTGAACGAAGCCTTTTGGCCAGGGTGATACCGTCCATGCCCGGCAGGTTCAGGTCCAGAACGATGCAGTCATACGAGGTTATGGATGCTTTTTCAAACCCATCAGATCCATGGACGCAGTAATCGACAGCATACTGGTGGCGTTCCAGTGCTTTTTTGAGCGGCAGGCCGATCTTCTGTTCGTCTTCGATGAGGAGGAGGCGCATGGATATTGCCAACTAGGAATGTATTCTGAGCGGATGGCATTTTTTTAACACAGAGTAGATGAAACGAGTGTGAAGTCATCGTGTTCTGCAACGGTAGAGATCATCTGACGACCGGATAGTCTGTCGTCGTTTTGATCCTTAATAGCTTGTAGGAGATCAGGTACCTGAGAGGACTATATATTTCATACAGAAAGTGGTGCCAAAAACCTGATCTAGAAAAGCGCCGATCGCTGTTCCATGCTTTGGCTTCGATCATGCAGGTTTTTCCGAGTTTGCTCACTCTGTCAGAAAATTCCAGGTCCTCCCAGTTGTTCATAGCTTCCTTGTAGCCACCTGACGCCGTGAAGACCTCCTTGGTAACAAAGTAGGAATGCGGGTAGTAGGGGAGTCGGAATAGATTGTGCAGCATCATATAGTTTCTGATGATCAGATCGCGGCTGTCGAAAAAGTAGCGGGGCCGGCCGCAGGTATGACCTTTGGCTGCAGCGGCAGCGACCTGTTCCAGATAGCGGTCAGAAACCCGGACATCCGCGTCCAGGAACACGAGGATCTGGCTTTTGGCTTCCTTGGCACCTGCATTACGATTGGCTCCGATGCTTCGGTTCTGCACTTCGATGATGCGACAGGGACACTGCTTTGCTACTGCTATTGTCTGGTCGGTGCAGGCATCTGCCACCACGATAGTCTCGAAGTCGCGAAAAGACTGGGAGGCAAGCGACTTCAGTGGACGATCAAGGTAGTTCTCTTCATTGTGAGCGGGGATTATGACAGAGATCCTAGGTGTTGCGGTCATGTGGTTTGCCGTCTGGTTGCAGGCTGGGGGCGGATCTTTGGGCCGAGCGATGAGACGTAGGTGATGGAGGCCAGAAAAACTGAAATGTCCGACTCCAGGTCCTCTGGCCGTTCCCGGTTGATCTGTATCCATTCCTTCATTTTTGCCTTGCCAAAGGGTTGAAAGGGGCTGATGAAGGGCTGCAGGAGCAGGTCAACGGCCAGGTCTGCTGGCACTTTGAGCCCGATACCATGGTCCATCAGAC
>CAYOQW010000093.1:0-5824 GCA_964406175.1 uncultured Candidatus Saccharibacteria bacterium | reverse complement strand
ACCCTCTCCCAACCTCCCCCGTCGAGCGGGAGGAGCTATACCCCGCCCCTTGCGGGAGGGGTTGGGGGAGGGGAATACTAATTGAACCGGACAGCCTTGCTGTTGTTGTAATCGAGCAGGACCTGATCCGGGGTCAGCTGATAATTGTATATCTTGATCTCGTCCATCTTGCCAGGTGGTGCAATCGGAGCATAGGCACCATCAATAAATTTATAGGTGCCCATAGTCGCGGTCGTATTCTTCGCATGGTTGATAGTTGTGCCATTTCGCGTCACTGCCTGTGCTATCCCATCGATATACACCGTCAAACCGGCGGCGGTGCTTCCATCCGATGTCCAGGTGAACTGGTGCCAGCCACCCTCGACCGAGGTGATAGGAGCTGTCGTAAAGGCGGATATTATCCCCCCGACGTAGTCTACCTGCCATACAAGTAGATTATCCCCTGATGTCTCAAATGCCCATTCCCTGTCATCATAGTCCCAGACAAAACCCATCTTGGCCAGCAAGACCCTGTCGGTGATATCAGAAAAATTTCCCCAGATAGATATGGAAAACGGAAGGCTAGACCAGCTGGTATTGTCTCTCTCAAACATGAAAGTGAACTGGTCGTTATCGCCAAAGTCGAGGTAGTCATTGGTCCCGTCAAAATCCAGACCATTATTGAACTTGCCGGCTACCCAGTCGGTCGCTCCGTCCATATTGGTGAGGGTGCCATTGACCGGATGAGGACCGGAATCATAGGCGGTCGTACCGGACTTCTCATCCAGCCGCCAGTGGAACATGGGCTTTCCCCCGTCGTACTCGAATGCCGCCTGAGCAGGGGTCAGCGCCGTATTGAACAATTTCACATTGTCGATCACCCCATCGTAGAAATTCGCCGCCGTGGTGGTCGAATCCGTGACCCCGATCTGGAACCGGCCGGCATCATCACCAATGGACGCAGGCGTACCTGTATTGATCCAGACGGTCTGCCGGATACCATTGACATAGATAGCGGATTCCGCAGCCGACACATCGATGGTAGCGATGACATGGTACCAGGTCCCAGCGACCAGATTGGTCGATTTGGTATAGACGTATCTCATGGCCGTATCGGCATAGATGATGAGTTCATCGCCGTTCTGCTCCAGCAGATAGCTCACATTGGCCCCGTCCCACTTGCCGGCGATCGTATACTTGGTCGCCGCGGTCACGCTGGCGGGCTTGATCCAGGCCTCGATGGAGACATCGCCGGTCAGAGAGAGCGAAGCATTGTCCGCGATATAGCCATACTGACTACTCGCTCGCGTCAGGCTCAGCCCCTTGCCGACTTTGCCCACTGCCCAGGTCGGTGTGTTGACCAGTGTCAGTGAATTCCCGCCGATCGGATCCACTGCCGTCGTCCCGGTCGCGTCGTCCAGTTTCCACCAGGACACGAGATTGGCCCGCGGATCGATGTCGCTCACCCCGACGCCGTAGGCGGCGGACCGTCCGCGGTTCATCTGCACCGCGATCTCATCGGCGGAGAGAGAATAGTTGAAGATCCTGACCTCATCGATGGTCCCGTCAAACGTGGTCGCACCGGCATTGCCGCCGATGTTCTGGGCACTGGCACTGTCATCAGTGGCCGAACCGACACCATTGGTGCTCGTGCTGTCGAGGACTCCATTGATATAGAGCGACACCTCATCATCCGCATCATCCTGCCAGATCGCGACCACATGGGACCAGGCATTGATAGGGATGGTCGCAGTCGACGTGAGCGTCGCATCGGTCGTCGCCAGGTCGATGGACACCGATACCTTGACCGTTCCTGCACTCTCAGTATCCACTCTCAGATAACTGCTCCCCTTTCGCCAAATGTTGCCGGTATCGGTCTCGCCATCCGAGTCCGGATTGATCCAGGCGGAGATACTGTAGCCGGTCTTGTTCTGGAGATTGATCGCGGCATTGGCCGCCATGGTCACATAGTCATCAGTACCGTCAAAATCCAAAGCCCGGCCCAGAGGCAGTTGCCCAGGCGAAGGGATGGCACCCTCGACCCAGAGCGGCCCATTGGTCAGCGTACCGTCACGGTTGTTGCCGGTATCATCGTAGGCCACGGTCCCAACCCCCTCGTCGAACCGCCACATGGCGGCAGCTCCGCCTGCCTCCTCGGTGCCCTCGGTATAGGTCGAATCATCGCGCATCTGCTTGTAGAAAAGCTCTGTCACGTACTCCGGGATGTGGCTCTGGGTATCTGATGTCAGTGAAACCGAGTGAGTATGGTATGCAGACATATATCCACTGTAAGGCACCACATCGCAACCCCATATTTCACCTGAGCCCTGGGTATTACCTGTGATCGTATGATAATGGGTAGCTGCTCCGCCTGTGGTGCCTGCCGTAGAATTGCCACGAGGGAATACGCCATCGAGAGCTGCATAGCGGTTCCATCCCATAGGGGGCGCAGTTGTGAAAAGCGCGATGACACCCGAGGGGAGCGTCGCGGTCGCATTTGGCAGCGCAAAGAACATATCCCGATAGGGCGGGACGACACTATCACTGGATGAAGTGAGACTCACATAATGGCTATGAATTTCAGGAGAAAAAGGAACACATGATCCCTCTATACCAACTGAGTCCGTATAACTTGCGGTATAATTGCCAGTATACCCGGTGAACAAATGTGACTGCGTCGCAGAGCCTGCCGCTCCCCCGTAGGTAGCAGACCCGCGAGGGAAATAGGTATCAAATGCCGATGTACGTGTCCAGCCGGTAGGCATCGTATCATACAGAGCGATGAAGGTCGTAGCGACCGTAACAGGCATGGTCGAGCGATAGCAGTAGATGACATCCCGATAGGGAGGCTGGTTATTGGCACTGGCACCAGTGAGCGAAACCGTGTGTGTATGAAGCTCATTTATCGCCGCAAAAAGATCTTCTGTATACGTCGTACCGTCAACGCCACCACTTCCTGTCGTGGTCGTGTTGGTCGTATGCGTATGGGACGCTGCGCCACCGGTGCCCTCCGCGGTGCTCGACCCCTGGGGATACTTGGCATCCAGAGTGGTGTACCGGGTCCAGCCAGCCGGACAGGTGGTGTTCGACATCAGGATGACGTTGCCAGCCCACGTCGCCGTACCGGCAGCCGCGGCAGGATTGCCATAGTACATGTATATGCTGAAATCCCCGCTCCCCTGCCCGGTATCGACCCAGACCTTGGTGGTCGCGGTGTTGCACCCGTACTCGATCCAGTAGGTCAGGGCGGTCTGGCTGGTATTGGTGAACCGCAGGTCGTCGCAGTCAGCCTGGAGTTTGGTCGCGGTCACCAGGGCGGCCGTGTCGATGGTGAGCAAGACCTGCGTACCAGAGTCGCCCGTGCCCGGGTCTGACACCACCAAGGGTTTGCGGTAATTGTACCCACCGAGCCAGTCTGAGCGGGCTCCCTCATCGATCACGATGGCTTTGCCGCGGTTGTAGAGCATCTTCACCTGGGCGGCGGTCTGGACCGTGTCATACAGTTTGATCTCGTCGATGGTCCCGGCGAACGGACTGCCGCCGTCTGACTCGGCGGCGACCGTGAACTGGACCGCATTGGCGAGCGAACCTTCGTTGGCCAGCGTACCGGTCTTCGTCACTCCTGCATCCTCGATGCTGTCGATATAGAGCCTGCACCCGGCGGCACTGCTCTCATCGAACGTCACCACGATGTGGTGCCAATTCGTATCGGCGATCAGGACACTGCTCTGCAGGCTGTATTTATCGGTGCCGTCACTTACCTCGAAGAAGACCTCGTCCGTACTGTTCAGACGAAGCAGATACCCGGTATCGCCCGCAGCCACGCCGTTTCGCTTGGCCACGATGGTATCGTCGGTCGTCGCATCGCTCCGCTTGACCCAGACCGACAGGCTGAAGTCCGACGTATCGCCAAAGTCCAGAACCGGGCTGTCCTGGGCCTGGGCATACTGGGTGCTCCCGTTGAACGGGAACGCCCTGCCCATCGGCTTCTGGTCTGCCGACGGGGTCGCTCCGGACCCCCAGGAGGTCGGGGTCGTGGGATAGGTGATCCAGAGCTTGGGCGGATACGTACCGCTGGTATTATAAAAATGCTGAGTTTTATTCAGATATGTATTGCTCACATCTCCTTTAGACCTCAGCTGATACTGTGTCGTCGCGGTCAGCGATACCCAGGAAGCCGATAGTGAGGGACTGACACGGTATTTGTCCAACGTGCTTTCCATTTTGCCCCAGATCGTGTCTAATGCCGCTCCGGCTGCATCATAGTTCGCCTCCCGGTTACCTGCCCCGATAGGAGAACTCCAGGCATACTTATAGACATCAACACTATCGGTATTACCCGCGAAAAAAGTCGCCAAAGCCAGACGGGCATCAGTGATCACCGCCGTATCAGGGAGACCACTCGTATCGAATTCCAGATACGAGCGATATACTTGGTAGTTGCCAGGTTTTTGGGTGCCTACTGACAAATTACCCGCAGTGGAAAAAGAGGTGCTCGTATCTCTGGCTGCGGAAAAAGTGGCCGCATCACCAAGGATATAGCCAGCTGTCGCCGCCGAAGTAAAGGACTGCTGGATGCTGGCATCATTGCCCAGCAGGTCGAGGGTGAGTGAACTATACAGCTGGCTGACATCAGACGAGTTCAGTGCCCTGGCATAGACCCTCACCGAATCGATGATGCCGTTGTATGTTCTGCTATAAGGGGCATCGAGAGGTGCCCGGTTGGTCCCGGTTGCCCCGATGCCAAAGGCACTGCCCCCATCAGAGAGACTCGCCGGGATGGTGCCGTTGACCGTACTGGCGGTTGCTTGCCCATTGATGTAGATGGTGACGGACTGAGCTGACGCGTCGTACACCCCGGCTACATGATACCAGGTGCCCGCCGAGAGATTGGCGGCGTTGGTGGTCACGTTGGGTGTTGAGTTGAGGGTCTGACTGGCTCCCTCCAGGTACATCTGTATCTCGTCCCCGTACTGCGTCAGGAGATAGTTGAACCCATTTGTATCCCATTTGCCGGCGATATCAAAACCCGTCGCGGCGGTCACAGTCTCGGGTTTGATCCAGGCACTGATGGTCAGATCAGAGGTGATAGAGAGGGCTGGCGTATCAGCCATCCAGAGGAACTGGCCCATGGCACTCGCACTATCAAAGTCCAGTGCATTTCCCCTGATGCCGGCCACCCGGGCTGGTGGATCCCAAGAAAGTGAAAGCGGATTGGTCCCCTCGGTATCAAACGTCTGATAGCCGGCATTCTCATTGAACTCCCAGTCAACTACCAGCCCCTCATCTGAGAGCCTCCCCATCTGGTCATGGATCGTGTCCCCGACCCCTCGTCAAATGACCAGTAGGCGATGGGAGAAGTGCCTGACTCTTCACTGCCGACACCGCTCACGGAATAGTTCGTAGCCACGGTCGAAAAGTCAGCCGAAGCAAAGCCATTGGCGGCAGATGGATTGCCATAGTAATAGTAAACCGTCTGGACCGAGACCGGCAAAGACTCAAAAAAGATATGCGTGACCGTGCTCGCCCCGCCGCAGCCAGAAACGATGAAATACGGGAGCACATCACCCGTGGCGGTCGTGAACCGCAGGTCGCCGCAGTCCGCCTGATATCTGCCGGCAACAGACGTATCAATCGTGATGGAGATATAGACATTGGACTCCAACCCTACAGTCTTGGTCACCGTGAACGATTTGCGGTAGTGCCAGGTATCGTCCCACCAGCCGGCAGACGCTTTGTGCGGCTGGTTTAGCAAGATAAAGCCGCCGACAGCGAAGATGCCAAGCAAGGTGTAGGCAGCGGCCCGCTCAGGTCGCTTGACCCCCAGGGCGATCAGCCGCGTCCG
>CAYOQW010000092.1:0-5858 GCA_964406175.1 uncultured Candidatus Saccharibacteria bacterium | reverse complement strand
GTGATAGCCTCTGTCGGCAATGCTGAGGTACCACCCGCCGTCCCAGCGGGCGAATGGTCTGGTCCATGTTGCGGTATCCCAGTCGTAGCGGTCGGAGCGGGCGATCTGATGCGGGGCTGCTGTCAGGGCCGTCAGTACGATCAGACGCGAGGCAACGAACAGCGAGAGCACGAACCAGAGCCAGCGGTTCGCCTTCAGCGTTGCGACCTGCACGAGAAGGAATACTTTGAGCTTGTTCAGCACCGCATCCAGTAGGGTGATGGGCAGCAGAAGCCCGAAATGGAGTCAGTATCTTTATAGCATATTTGCTTCGAGGGTCACCATAGCATATTTCATGATCAAGTGCGAGCGATTGTTCACACTATGAAATGAAATCACATTGGCTTGACATACTATACCGTATTGTACTATCCTGTATAGTGTAATTACTCGAAGGAGCGCATATGTCTGAAATAGATCTGATCGTGCTGGGTTTTTTCATGGAAGGGCCGATGAACGCCTATCAGCTGGCATCGGTCATCACTGAGCGTCAGGTAGGTCTGTTTCTAAAGATCAGCACGCCAGCGGTCTACAAGAGCTGCAAGCGTCTGCTTTCTGAGGGGTGTTTGGATGGCGAGACCGTCAAGGCTGGTGAGCTGCCGGCCAAAACCATCTACACCCTGAACGACCAGGGGAAGCAGCGGTTCTATGAACTGATGGTGAACTTTTCCTCGAAATTCTCACCGTATTACTTTGACTGCAATGCATTTCTTTTCAATATTGAAAAAGTCGAACCGGCGAGTGGACTTGAGATGCTGCAGGCACTTTTGAACGAACTGACTGTGCTCAATGGCTGGATCCGCCAGCATGAAGCCGAGGCAGCAGGTCAGTTGCCCTTTGCCGGTCGGGCGATCATCAAACAGTACCGCATGACCCTGGCAGCGCTTCTCGCGTGGTGTCAGGATATTGTTCAGGAATTTAAGCAAGCCAACTAATTATTTGAGAACCAGACCATGGCAGAGCTGATCGAACTGGTGAAGGTTTCCAAATGGTTCGAGACCCCGGCAGGACGCTTCGAAGCTTTGAAGAACATTGACCTTGTCCTTGGCCAGAGTGAATTTGTCGCTCTCGTGGGGAAATCAGGCTGCGGAAAGAGTACGCTGCTGAACATGATGACTGGTATTGATCGTCCAAGCGATGGCACAGTCGGTGTGAACGGTACTCAGATCCAGACGCTTAGTGAAAATGAACTGGCGATCTGGCGAGGTAAAAACCTTGGGATCGTGTTCCAGTTCTTTCAGCTGCTTCCGACCCTGACAGTCGTAGAAAATGTCATGCTTCCTATGGACCTATGCCATACCTACCCTTCGAGCCGACGGAGAGAACGGGCATTGTCTTTGCTTGCTCAAGTCGGCGTTGCCGAACAGGCTGACAAATTGCCATCGGACCTTTCCGGAGGACAGCAGCAGCGCACTGCTATAGCGCGCGCTTTGGCCAATGATCCGCCGGTGATCGTGGCTGATGAGCCGACTGGCAATCTTGATTCCCAGACGTCGGATGCAGTACTGCAGCTTTTTGCCGATCTGACTTCCAGAACAGGTAAGACGGTCGTCATGGCGACCCATGAACGCAACAGCTCAACATTTTTCACGAGGACGGTCAGGCTTTCTGACGGTATGATCTTCAATGGGAGCGAACAGGCGTATGGAGGGAAGGCATGATAAGCCCTCGCACCAGCAAAGTGCTTCGCGATCTATGGCTGAACCTGCCGAGAACGCTGCTCGTTGTCCTGGCGATCTCGATCGGTATTTTTGGGATCGGGCTTGTGATCAACACATCTGCTATCCTCACGAGAGAGATCGACCAGAATTATGCGCTTTTAAAACCTGCATCTGCGACGCTCTGGACAGATCGTGTGGACGAAGGTGTTCTAGCCACTGCCCGTCAGTATCCCGGAGTCCTGGAAGCCGAGGCGATCAGGAGTTCAGTCAGAGCGAGGGTAAGAACAGGAACTGATACGTGGGAGGTCATGCGACTGTTCGTAGTAGACGATATATCTGCACTTCGTATTAATCGTCTTTTTCTTGAGTCAGGCAGTGCACCAACCTCAGACGACCAGATCCTGGTGGAGCGCGGCTCTCAGACATATTTAAAGACATCTGATAGCCAGAAGATCGAGATCCAAGTCATCGGCAGTACTGTCCAGACGGTGACTATCGCCGGTACTGTTTTTGAACCAGGGCAGGACCCGGCCTGGGTGAATAACATCACGTTCGGGTATATCACGTCGGCGACGCTGGCACGTCTGGGTGGAACTCTTGTTGGCCAAGGGCTGAACATCGTGGTGTCAGACCAGCTGGACAGGTCACAAGTGCTAGAGATCACCAGAGAGCTGACCTCTTCGCTGTCGGCTCAGGGTGTCAATGTCCTCAGGTCTGAGGTCCCGGTACCGGGCGAGCATCCCCAGAGCGAAAAGATCAACAGTATCCTCTTGCTCCTGGAGCTGTTCGGACTGGTGTCCCTGGTCCTCAGCGGTTTCATGGCGGCGACGCTTATCTCAGCACTGCTTTCCCAGCAGGTACGGCAGATCGGGGTCATGAAAGCACTGGGCGCCAATACCCGGCAGATCATGGGACTGTATCTCGGAATGGTGCTGCTTATTTCCATAGCTGCTCTGCTGATCGGTCTGCCACTGGCCGCAATAGCGGGTCAGGCGTTCGCGGTGCCGGCCTTGACCCTCCTTAATTTCAATATCATCAGCAGTGCTGTCCCGCACTGGGCTTTCAGCATGCAGGTATTGCTGGGGCTCCTGATCCCGCTCCTGAGCGCTCTGTATCCGATCTACCGGGGGAGCCGGATCACGGTCAAGGAAGCGGTCAATGATCAGGGGATCACGACGACGCAGGTCGGTGCACGCCGGTCAGGTCAGTTCCTGGGCAAATTATTCGGCCGTTCACGCTTGCTGGCGCTTGCTATCCGCAACGTGTTCCGTCGGCGAGGCCGTCTGCTACTGGTGCTGGTTATGCTGGCCGCCGGTACGGCTGCATTTATCGCGGCGCTCAGCTCGGCTGCCTCCTGGAATACGACCATCGACCGCTCGTTCGCGGCAGCGAACTATGATATCGATGTACGGCTGGGTCAGGCGTATCAGGCTGATGCGGTCGAGAACAGTATCCGCGATGTTCCCGGCGTGGCAGACGTGGAAGCCTGGGGATACAGCATGGCGAACTCGGTGGTCCTATACAGCGACGGAACCTACAGTGGCCCCGCCGTCCTGTTCGCCCCGCCGAACGGCTCAGTGCTGGTCCAGCCGGTCATGATGTCAGGGCGCTGGCTGCAGCCTGGCGACATGGATTCCATCGTGGTGGATAATGACCTCGTGGACAAGGCGCGTAAGCTGGGGATGCCGCTCCAGATGGGTGACGTTATCACCTATGTGGTCAATGGGCAGAATACCGTTTGGCAGGTCGTCGGCATCATGGACAAGATCGGAATCCAGTCCGCCTCCTATGTGAACTATGATTATTTTTCGTCGATAATCAACCAGAAAGGTAACGCGTCAGCGCTCAAGGTCGTCGTGGAAGGCCATGACAAGTCTCTACAGAAGTCGGTCGCGGCCGCGCTCGAGCAGAAGCTGACCTCTGACGGCTTCAGTGTCTTCGCCGTGCAGGACTTGAGCCAGGCGCGCCGGGTCATGGTCAATCATGTCGTCCTTATCCTGTTCTTCCTGCTCATGATGGCGATCCTGACCGCGCTGGTCGGCACCCTGGGCCTGGCGTCTACCATGAGCGTCAATGTCTACGAACGCGGCAGAGAGATCGGGATCCTTCGCTCTCTGGGGGCCTCTTCCGGTTCTATCCTGTCGACGGTGATCATCGAAGGGGTAGCGGTCAGCATCATCGGCTGGCTGATGGGCTGGGTGCTGTCGGTTCCACTGACGGACTACCTGGCACGTAACACGGGCAAGTTCATCTTTCCCCAGGCCATGCAAGTGGTCATGCCGCTCTGGATACCGTTCCTCTATCTGGGCATCGTGGTCGCAGCCGCTGCGGTCGCGAGTCTGGTACCAGCCTGGAACGCTACCCGGCTGACGGTCAGGGAAGTCCTGTCCTATGAATGATCTGGTGCACATCATATAGATCCGGTCTGTTTTGATCTTTTTAAAAAGGAACGTTCATGTCAAAGAAGATCATTGGTGCCGTACTTGTCATGGCCGGGCTGGGGCTCATGGTCAGCATTCTGATGAAGGGGGTTCTGTTCCCGCACCTCATCGGACCTGTGGTACTCATTTCCGGTGGCATTGCGTTGTTGAGCGGCAAGAGGTCCGGAGACAAAAGTAACATGAACATAAAACGGATCGTCATGATCCTGGCCGTCGTAGCGGTGGTTGTCATCGCTGGTGGCTTGCTCAGTAAATTGCTTCCGTCAGTGATGCAGAAGATCGTCGACATGCATAGCGGTGTATAGACTGGTTCCCTGCCATGATCTCGGGAAGATGTAGTGTTCGGGGAAATGTCCAAAAAGCCTGTTCGAGTGAACAGGCTTTTTATATAGGAGCATCATGGTCATCATGCGACCGTTACCCACGGTCCACGACCTGATAGATCTTCCAGAAACGGATAACAAACGTATAGCTGGAAAGTATCGCGACCAGTATGACAGCCCACGTCAGGGCATGCATACTGAACCAGGGAGCAAGTGGATTCAAGAGCGTCCCTAGAAAAAGCAGAGCAAGTCGTATCGCCCTGCCGGCAATGCCTACCGAGAAGGTATTGGTTCCGATCTGTGCTGTTTTGGTCACGGCTTCAGCTTTTGCCTTGACGTAGCTGACACACAGCGATGCCAGCTGGCATCCGAACAGCCAGGGCCAGGGAACCAGCCCTCCGATCCCTATCGACAGCAACAGCAAGCCTTCAAAAATCCGGTCCAAGGTTGCATCCAGGATCCCGCCGAAGGCAGTGACACGCTTTGTCAGTCTCGCCACTTCACCGTCTACAGCGTCAAACATGGCACCGACTATGAATAACGATCCTGCGGTGCTATTGCCCACCGACAGAAAGAAAAAACCTGGAAAGGCGAGGAACAAACTCACCAGGCTGAGGATGTTGGGGGGGACGACACAAAATGGTCTGGCAATAATGGTTTTGATTTTTTGGACGAAGGAGGGCATAATGGGAGCAGTTGATTAATAGAAATAGATCAATGCTCAAATGTGACTTTCATACGCATTCCGTCCTTTCGCCTGACGGAGGCATCACTACCGTGGATTATAAACGTATTTTGGCGGCAAAGAAACTGGACGTAATAGCCGTGACCGACCACGACCGTATCGACCTGGCGATGGAACTGCATCATGAATTAGGTCAGCAGATCATCGTCGGTGAAGAGATCATGACCACGGATGGTGAGGTCATAGGCTTATTCCTGCAGGAGTGGATCGCTCCACACCAGAGTATACACGAGACAATTCGTTGCATACGGGACCAGAGTGGTCTGGTGTATCTGCCTCATCCGTTTGACCGTCATCGGCATGGCATCCGTCCCGACCAAGCGATGCCTATTGCTGAGATCGATATCCTCGAGTCGTTCAATGCGCGTTGCCAGGATGACCAGGCAAATCAGCAGGCATGGGAATTCGCCCAAACGAATGATCTATTGGCGTTCAGCAGTTCTGATTCTCACTCGGTGGGAGAGCTCGGGTCTACCTATACACAGCTTCCGACCTTGCCTACCGCTAGTAACCTTCTTGATATTTTGTCTGAGGCTACTTTCCACGATCAAGCCGTCCACTGGCGTCAACGTCTCAACCCCACAATTAACCGTTTACGCCATTTAGTCAAAAGAGTTCAATGACGAATATCATCTTTGTTCTATGGTTT
>CAYOQW010000091.1:0-5876 GCA_964406175.1 uncultured Candidatus Saccharibacteria bacterium | reverse complement strand
CTGCCGAGCAGGTCCGTACCCTTCGTGCGCAGTACCCCGGCGCGGCAGTTGTCACGTACGTCAACTCGAACGCCGATGTGAAGGCAGAGTCAGACATCTGCTGTACCTCGGCCAATGCGGTCAGGATCGTTAATTCCCTGCCAAATGACGAGATCATCTTCATCCCCGACCAGCACCTGGGTGACTGGGTCAAGAGTCAGACCACCAAGACCATGCATATCTGGAAGGGGTTCTGCCCGACGCATCAGAAATTTCTGCCAGAGAGGATCCTTGAGCTGAAGGCACAGAATCCGGGAGCTGTTTTTCTTGCTCACCCGGAGTGCAATTCCTCGATCCTGGAATTAGCGGATGCGGTCGCCAGTACAAGCGGTATGTCGGCGTTCGCCCGTGATCACGCTGGTCCGTTCATCGTGGGCACCGAGATGGGCATGGTGTACAAACTGCAGCATGATAACACCGGCAAAATATTCATCCCGGCCTCGGAGGCCGCGGTCTGCCCGAACATGAAGAGGACCACGCTGGAAAAAGTGCTCTGGTCGCTGCAGGACATGAAGACCGTGATCACGGTGCCGCCTGAGGTCAGAGCCCGGGCACTGGGCAGTATCGAGAGGATGCTGGCTTTGAGGTAGAGGTCACTTCGACACGTGGCAGACCACTACTCAGTGACCGGGGGGAAGAGCTTTTAGAAGCAATTACTCTAGTAGTTCGCTGAGTAGCCCCTTGGGCATATCGAAGCAACTGACCAATTTCCACATGGAGCCCATCATGGAGCTTTTAATTCAGGCCGCAGCGGCCCTTCGAGTCAATAATATCCCTTGCGAAGTGTTCCCTTCGAGAGAAGAAGCACGAGAGTACATCCTGAGTCATATCACTCCGGGCAGTCTGATCGGCACTGGCGGGTCGCAGACCATCGAAAAAGACCTGGTTCTGCATCCTGATCTTGACCGCATCGGTACATTCCTATCCCCCTATCGCCCGGGGTTGACGCCCGAGGAGGCAATGGATATCAGGAAGCGGTCGTTCTGGGTAGACTGCTATTTCATGAGCTCCAATGCGGTCACGCTTCAGGGTGAACTGGTGAACACGGACGGTACGGGCAACCGCATCGCGTCAGTCGCTCTGCAGGTCGGGCCCAAAAAGATATTTGTGGTAGCAGGCCGCAACAAGATCGTGAAAGACCGGGCGGCAGCGTTCGAGCGGATCCGTACTATAGCAGCACCGCTGAATGCAAAACGCTTGCACAAGCAGACCGGCTGCGACCAGACGGGCTACTGCATCGATTGCTGTTCTGCTGACCGCATCTGCACCAACACGCTGATCACCAGCTGGCAGGTGGACAGGGAACGCATTACGGTCGTCTTGATCGATGAAGACCTCGGCTACTGACCGAGAGGGATATCAGATACAGACTGGACTTTCTTCCGACGGTTGACCAAGCGGACGATCCAGAGCACGAGCAGGATGACAAAACAGCTCGTGCCGAACTCAAGTCCTCCGTTCGCCCAGTGGTTCGATCTGACCGAGAGCTGATAGACCAGGTCGTGCGGCACTCCTGCGATCGCATTTCTCAGCTGGACTGAGAGACTGGAGTCCAGGTTGGCAATGATCTCACTCTGGACCGTGACGCTCAGACGTTCCAGGCCGATACTGAGGATCTTCAGGAACAGGCCGGACATGAATACTGCATAGCCTACCCAGCGGAGCAGGGAGCGGGGTTTGCGGTAGGAAAGGGCGATAACGAGAGCCAGCAGGCCGAGGAGAGCGATCGACCCGATGATGAAGCCAGTATCGCCATATTTCAGGACCTGTCGGATGGACTGGAGATCTGTGAGCAGGTTCTGGTAGTTCTGTCTGTCTGCTTTGACACTGGCGGGTGTGTTCATGAACACCGTGCCTTCCATGAGTGCCCGCAGGCTCAGCATATCAGGCAGGGTGGTGCTCAGGTTGTCGAAAAATGTTAACACTTCCGGTCCAAGGAACTGGTCAAAGGTCACACCGGCCGGCCGGCAGTTGAACAGGAGTGTACCCGTGGTCTGCATGGCGAGGAGTTGTGAGCTGGTGCAGATCGGGATGGCCTGCTCCTTGGCGGTGATCCCCGACTGTATCTCAGCGCGAAAGGTCTTCTTTTGTTGTGAAATATCGAACTTCAGGTCGAACAGTGCTTCATCAGTTTTCATCCAGCTGAACGCCTGATCGAGAGAGGATCCGATCTGGTCCTCGATCCACTGGGGCGGCAGGGCTTTTTTCATGATCGTACTCAGTTCCTGCGGACTGAATTCCAGGGCGGTCATGCCCTGGGAAAGCGAGGTCTGCTGGGTTTCCAGCTGAGAGAGCAGCTCATCATAGAGGCTGCCCACGAGAGCATAATCGTGGATCTCCTGCTTGTAGAAGTCAGAAGCCAGCACAAGCTTTCTGGCTTCGTACGTGGTCACCCACAGCATGGAGAGCGAGATGAAAAGTGAGGACAGGAGCATGAGGGTCAGTTTGCGAAGCATTAATTCTCCTTCTTTTCTCTAAGCAGGCTGTCACGTTGTGAATACAGGCAACCGCAGTAGTTCTGACGGTACAGGCCATGCTCATGGCTGAGCTCGACGCTCCGGCCAAAACCGTTCTGTTTCTTGAAATTGCTTGTGAGGTAGGTGACAGAGAATTTCTGTCCTGCTTGAGTCCCGATCGCATTTATCACCGTCGCATTTTTCTGCGGGCTGATGGTCAGGGTGGTGGCGAAATGGCTGATACCACGTTTTGCGGCCTCGGCTGCTGTGGCTTCGAGGCGCAGCCGATAACAGACGAGACAGCGAGGTCCACCTTCCTTGTCCTCTTCCATGCCGGCCGTCGCTTCGAACCATTCGCTTCCATCACCTGCACCGGTGATGGCCGGGATATTCCAGGTGGTCAGAAGGCGGCTGAACTCTTGTTCTCTCGCGGTGCGTTCTTCAGCTGGATGAATGTTGGGATTGTAGAAAAAGCCCGTCAGGTCGTACGTTTCTTTGAGTCGTTCTATGGCTGTCGTAGAGCAGGGGGCACAGCACACATGGAGCAGGAGTGAGGGTTTACTTTCCATCGGCTACTGGTTCTGTTTGTACCACTTCTGCCTGCTTCCTCTTCTTGAGCACTCCATCGAGGCTCAGCAGCGTATGCCGTCCAAAGAACACCAGCACGATAGGTATCATGTACCAGACCTGGCGGTAAAAGGTGTGCCAGCCGAACCCTTCGGTCATGGAGGTCAGATCGGTGCAGCCGCAGTTCTCGAGGTCGGTGCCCCGCAGAATATTGACCACGGTAGCGATCATGAAGCTGACCATCATCAGTGCGTTGACCACGGCAGCCCAGCGGGTGAGCAGTCCGATCAGGAAGTAGACGCCGACGATGATCTCGACATAGGGAAGCACGCTGCCGAAAATGTTCGCCATCCATACCGGCAGGATCTCGTAGGCTTTGACGATGATCAGGAATGACGAGAGATGGGTGGCCTTGTCCCAGCCGGAGAGGATGAAGGTGTAGGCGAGATAGAGCCGGCAGACGATCATGAGAACCGGGTGGGTGAGCAGGATCTTGAGCTTGTCTAGAATGGTTTTCATCAGGACTCCTTGAATTCAAATTTTCTAAGTCCGATCAGGAACATGACCGTCCCATAGAGGAGCAGGGCGCCCACCTGGGGCAGAACATCGATGAGACCTTTGCCATACATCAGGAGGTTCCCGTAGCCTTCCATGGCCCAGGCGGTAATGGTGATCTTGGCCAGGTTCTGCATCCAGTCGGGAGTGATGAACAGAGGCCACCAGGAGCCGCCGAGGGCGGAGCTGAACAGAATGAAGAAGGTAGAGATCGGGCTGAGCTGCTTGCGGGTTTTGATGAACGCAGCGAGCAGCATGCCGGCCGCATTGGCAGCAAAGGCAGTGGCAACTGAGATGAGCACGAGGCCAGCGATCGACTTGCCCAGTGCGAGGCCAAAGGCGAAGTGGCCGATCGTGAAGATGATGAGGAGCTGGGCAAAACCGATGACAAAGTTCGACATGAGCTTGCCGGCCAGGAACGACCAGCGGGGCAACGGGGTGGTCAGGAGCCGGCGAAGAGTCCCTTCTTCCTTCTCCATCAGGATCGCTTCGGCACCCATCATGACCCCGAACAGCATGAACATGATCGCAAAACCGGGGACGTTCTGGGCTACGGGATCATAGCCGTTATCCGGCGAAGAAAGCGAAGTCTGGGTGATGATCATGCTCGGCCGCTCCTGAAGCGTCTGAGCGATCCGGGCCGCCTGTTCGCCGATCGTGCCGACTTCGGGCAGCAGCGACAGTCCTTCTCTGTCCAGTTCGTACTGGACCACGGTCCGGCTGGAAAGGGTGATGCTGTTGAAAGTGCTGGTGATATTGCCCAGGATACTGGTCACCATGGGGAGCTGGGTGGTCTCGTTGGCATCGGATAGGAGCTGGAGCTCAGCCTGTTTGCCATTTTGCACCTGGTAGGTCAGGTCTGCGGGGATGATGAGCAAGGCAACGGTTTTGCCGTCCTGAACCTGTTGTCGGAGCGCAGATTCTTCTTCGTCTGACTTCACCTGGACTTTCAGTGTATCCTGCTGTGCCACTGCGTCAAGCAGCTGCTGACCCATAGGGCCCGCATCCCGGTTGATGACCGGTATGGTCACCTCGAATTTGCCGCCCCCGTAGGTGCCTGAAAAGGCAAAGCTGGTGATCGCTATGATGAACACAGGCAACGCCAGCAGCCAGATCAGTGCGGTGGGATCTCGAAGGGTGACGATGAGCTCTTTTTTGAAAATGAGGAACGCATGACGCATGGTGGTCCTGAGCGGTGGTGGTTAATCCCGGAGGTGTGAGCCGGTGAGCTGGATGAACAGTTCTTCAAGTCCAGACGGCTTATAGATCTTGGTGGTTTTCTTTTTCAGCTTGAGCAGCTCAGGAAGGGTGCCGGAGGCGATGATGGAGCCGTGGTCCATGATGGCGATGGTATCGCAGAGTTTTTCCACTTCTTCCATATAGTGGCTGGTATACAAGAGCGTCGTGCCCTGCTCCTTGATCAGTCTGATGAGCTCATAGATATTCTCCCGGCTCTGAGGGTCGATGCCGACCGTCGGTTCGTCCATCATGAGGAAAACCGGACGGTTCATGAGGCCGGCGGCGATGTTCAGCCGGCGCTTCATGCCGCCGGAGAACTGTTTGACCCGTTTTTTGGTCTCTTCTTTCAGCCCTACGAACTCGAGCAGTTCGTCCGTCCTCTCCCTGATGACCGCTTTGGGCAGGCTGTAGACGGCACCGAAGAATTCCAGATTTTCGCGGGCTGTCAGATCGTTGTAGACCGACAGCTCCTGAGGGACGAAGCCGATGAGCTTTTTCACTTCCCGTTCGTCATGCTCCACGCTTTTCCCTGCTATGACGGCATCACCGCTGTCGGGCTTCATATAGGTCGCTAGCATGTTGATGGTGGTGGTCTTGCCGGCGCCGTTGGGACCCAGGAATCCAAAGGTTTCGCCTTTTTTGATCTCAAAAGAGATAGCTTTGACCGCCGGGATATGATCGAAGCTTTTATCTAGCGCCTGCACGCTGACCAGGATCTCAGGCAGTGTTTTCTTAGACATAGTTTTCATTTCGTTCCAGATAGGCGGTGATCGAGAGGAGCAGGACGAAGGTCAGGGTGTAGATGCAGGCGAGCGCAAACCCGAGATAGAAGAAGTTAGGCTCGCCGGTAAAGCCGTAGTAAAGCGAGCTGCCGAATCCACTTTGCCCGAGCGCGTTCACGATGAAACGAATGCCGGTCACCTGTCCTAAAATCCAATTCGGGAACTGAAGCGCCGCGGTAGGATCGATCTGACGGCCAATATACTGGAACCACAGCAGAATGTTCCAGATGATGAATCC
>CAYOQW010000090.1:0-5908 GCA_964406175.1 uncultured Candidatus Saccharibacteria bacterium | reverse complement strand
CACTATAGCCAAAACCGTGACGGGATACATAGTTCGAGCGTCTGGCGGTCGGCAGGGGTGTGGGAGACCAGAATTTGCCCGATTCCTCATCCCGGATATACATCGCCTCCCCGCTGCTGTCGCTGACGGCATCGTTTTTCCAGGGGGTCAGTCGGAACTCGTGGGCATTTTCGCTCCAGGTATAGGCACTGCCGCTTTCGGAGATCACGGTTCCGAAGTCGCGGTTGGCGAGCACATTGACCCAGGGTGCCGGAGTGGGCTTGGCAGGTCCTGTGTTGATGACATATTCCCGTCCATCGCGGCTGAACCCGCCTATGGTATTGGCATACGTCAGATCTGTCCGTTCGGCGAGAGGGCTGACAGCAGATGGCTGAATCAGCCGTTTGATGGGAACAAAGGCCGGTCGGTGCGTTTTGGGTTGAGAGGTATATACCAGCTGTTCAGACAGCGTGCCGCCTCTGTCGGTCAGGATGATCCGGGAGACTGTCTGCATGAGCACTTTGTCCTCGTCTGACATCTGGTCCGCCCGGCGGAGAAAGATGCCGCCCGGCTGGTCCGAGGGACCGCCGGCATTGGCGGAGATCAGACCCTGGATACGTTCGCTCATCTCATCGCGATAGACAGAATGGTCCTCGTTCCAGATGACGAGATCCACGGCCAGCCCCTTCATCCGCCAATACGAGTGTGCCTGCACCATACGGGAGACCAGTTCGATGTTCTGCGGGTCTTCGATACGAACCAGGACTATCGGCAGATCGCCGGAAATGCTGTAGCCCCAGAGATCGGACTGTCCTCTCATGTTCTGCTTCAGGATACTCGCATTGGCCCGCCAGGTCGGATTGGCGTAGACGATGGCACTGGCCAGGCGGCCATAGAGCTGAGCATCAGCTTCTGTCGCATCGATCTGGTGTAGAGAAACTTGACCGTGTGTCCAGGCCAGGTCGAATACGCGGTCAGCGAGGTTCCGGTCCCGGTATTTTTCCATGATCTTCTGAGCTTTTTCTCGGTCAGCACAGATGCCGGTCACGAAGTCTATGGTGGCAGAAGAGTCTGGTTCCAGGGCTACCCGGCAACGGATAGCTATGGCCGGATCGAGGACCGGGCCTTCACTATCGGTGAGCCTTCCCTGGTCCTGCATGGCGGTGGGGTTTTCCAGAGTGTTGCCGCGGCCGATGAATTTACTGCGGTCTGTTTCATAGGATGCATCCACGATGGAATGTCCGTGGACGGCCATCATGTGGAGCATGAGCGGGAATGATTCCTCCGTCGACCTGGGTCGGCGGCTGCAGAGGATCGCCTGATGCGATCTGATGATCTCTGTCTGGACGAACAGATTTCCAAAGGACGAATGGGCCTGGTCGGCCGCTGGATCATTGAGTACCGCGTCAGCGTAACTGGTAAGCTCTATGATCCTCGGTTCCCGAGAGCGGTTCGTGATCCTGACACGGCGGAGCTCAATGTCGTCTTCTGGCGAAACTGATATCTGGGTGTGCGTGTCGATCGAGTAGTCTGATCGTTTGAATTCGGCCCGCGACTGAGAAAAGATCGCTTCATAGGTTTTTGATCTCTTGCGGGTGGGCTGGTAGGCGGTCGACCAGAACGCCCCGGACGCTACATCGCGGAGATAGATGAACGTGCCGTCGCTGTCCATGGCGGAGTCCTCGTGCCATCTGGTCAGAGCGAGCTTTTTCCAGCGACTGTAGCCGCCTCCGGCATTGGTCACCATGACACTGTATTTGCCGTTGGACAGCAGATGGGTCTCGGGCATGGGAGTATCAGGATCTGTGAAGACCCTCAGGAGCATCTCACGATGTTCGACCGTCCGCAGCATCCCGGTGACCTCGACGTCATACAGGAATGGTACTTTTTTTGGCACTCGCTCCTGCAAGAGCAGTTCAGTAGCTCTGAACATCGGATCTGAGAGAAACCGACGCTGCATGGGTTTATTCAGGAGCACATAGGCAAATGACAAAAAGCTCATTCCCTGATGGTGCGCCATATAGGACTTCACGACCGCGTGGGTCTGGTCTGTGGCCAGGCGGGACGGGGTATAGTCCGTGGCTTCGTAAAATCCGTATTCACCTGCTACCCCGATGGAGTTCAGGTGTTCCAGATTGTCGCAGGCTTTGTGGGGTTCGACCATCAGTGCCAGGGCTGAGGCGTAGGGAGCGACGACCAGGTCTTCGGACAGTCCGCGTTTGAACCCGATGTCAGGGACCCCGAATGACCGGTACTGATAGATCATCGCCGCATCGATCTTGTTGTAGGCGGATTCGGATATGCCCCAGGGGATGGCATTGCGGCGGGCGTAGTCGATCTGATGCTGGACCATGGACCGGTACGTCCGGTCCAACAGGGAGTCCTCATAGGTAGGCATGACCAGAAGCGGCATGAGGTATTCGAACATCGATCCGCCCCATGACACCAGGACCGGGTCGCCGCCGTACTTGGACAGCAGACGGCCGAGCCTGAACCAGTGCTCCTGGGGCATTTTGCCCTGGGCAATAGCGACAAAACTGCAGAGCCGGGCTTCTGAGGCCAGGAGATCGTAGCAGGACGGGTCAGATCTGCGTTCAGTGACCGAGTAACCGATCGAGAGGAGATGCGTGGTTTTGTTGTAGAGGAATTCGTACTCGACGGACGCCAGTTCGCTGCAGCGAAGGGCGATATGCTGCAGGGCATTGATCCGGTCTGCTGCCCGGGTGCTGGCATCCTGAATAATGGTTTTCAGCTGCAGGAACCATTCCTGCACTTTGGTTTGCTCTACAGCGGGTCCGAAATATTCCAGAACCGCTTCGATCGCTGGCAGCAGTCTCAATTCCAACCGGGCAACTTCGGCCAGGGTGGGGGTCGCATCCAGCGTGCGAAGTGTTTCTCTGATCAGGTTGAGCCGGGTCTTCTGATCGTTATCGGCATGATCCCACATGCCGGGGACCTCGGGTGAGAGCAGGATCCAGGGGGCGATCGCTGCCATGTCCTCCAGATGGTCGTAGCACTGCTTTTCAAAGGCCAGAGCCCAGTGTTTTGTTCTCTTGAATTCCGGCTGTTCCAGGTCAGGCAGTATTTTGGAAATGTCGATGGAAAACTGACGGAGGAGCGTATGCGTTTCCGAGAGGAAGGTAGGCGGTATTTTGAACTTGTCCCGCAAATTTTCAATACGTTCCTCGATATTGCGTTCTATAACTGCAGACGTACCTTTCTGGTTCAGCCCAGAGGGGGTGATGCTTTCATGCAGCAGGTCCAAGGTATCCAGAAGGCCTTCGAATACTCTCGGTGCGATGATCCTGGATCCGGGCATTTCCATCAAACCGGAACGCAGGACGAGCAGGTGACCGACGAGATTGCCGCTGTCGACGGAGGAAATGTACAGAGGTTCCAGAGGCTTCAGGGTATCGGTTTCGTACCAGTTGTAGAGATGGCCTCTGAACTTGTCCATCGTGTTCATGGTGAAGAGCGTTTTTTCAGTCCGGCTGAACATCGTACCCATGGATACATAGCCGAAATCGTACGCGGTCAGATTGGACAGCAGGGAGAGGCCGATATTGGTCGGTGAGGTCCGGTGGGCGATCGCTTCTACCGGTCCCTCCTGATAATTGTCGGGCGGGAGATAATTATCTTTTTCTGTCACAAAGGTCTCAAAGAAATTCCAGGTCTTTCGTGCTTGCCGCCTCAGGAACCGGTCCTGGGACCTGGAAAGAGAGAGATCACGAGGTTTCGAGGGCTGGCTGATCGACCAGGCTATGGCTGGTGAGAGGAGCCAGATGCTGCAGAGGATCCATTCCAAGGCGTCGACGTGCAGATGGTATGTCACGATCGCGAGGGCAAAGGTGCAGACAGCAAGAGGTGCTATGAACATGCGGGCGGCATGTCCGGCTATGGTTTTTGGCATCTGGGACCCCGAACGGCTCGAGGTGCTCCACTCCAGCAGGTGCCGATGTGAAAAGAGCACCCGCCACAGGGTCGTGAGGATAGCGGTCAGGGCAACATGGGATTCATAGATCAGAAATGAGAGCGAAAAAAGGAACTGGACCAGATGGGTCCCCAGCGAGAACAGGACCGGGCCGATATGGGCACTCAGGGAGATCCCATGAGGTTTCCTGATGATCTCGACCAGCGACATGAGCAGTACGGAGGAGGCTACAAATCCGGCGACCAGAAGTGTCCAGATCCAGGAAGGATCGAGCAGGAGCCAGCCCAGGGCGAAGAGGAGGGTAGTAGAGAGAGGGACCAGGCTACGACGCAGATTGTCGAATATTTTCCAGCGTGAGAGGATCGAGATGGGGTTCCTGGCTCTCAGATTGCCGCTGTAGGGAATTGAGGAGAACAGATAGCGGGCGATCTGCCAGTCCCCCCGGGTCCATCGGTGTCTGCGGTCCATATCCTTCAGATAGCTGTTCGGGTATTCTTCATACAGCTGGACATCGGTCACCAGGGCAGAACGGGCATAGCACCCTTCCAGCAGGTCGTGGCTGAGTATGCGGTTTTCGGGGAAACGACCGGCCAGTGATCGTTCAAAAGCGTCGACGTCGTACAAGCCTTTACCGATGAACGAACCTTCGTAAAAAATGTCCTGGTAGACATCTGATACCGCTTTGGTATAGGGATCGATACCGGATTCGCCTCCGAACACCTGTACGAACAGGGAAGGGTGTTTTCCGGGGTAGCTGGCTTCTACTCTGGGCTGCAGAATGCCATACCCGGAGGTGACCCGCTGGAGTGTTTCGTCAAAATGGGGCCGGTTCAGGGGGTGGGAGATGATGCCGGTCAGATCGCGGGCCACGTCTCTCGCCATCCTGGTATCGGTATCAAGTGTCAGTACATAGCGGACGGTCTGCAGCGGTTCGATCTCACCGACGATCAGGCTGAAATGGTCCGCACCGTGTCCGCGGAGCAGAGCATTCAGATCTGATAGCTTGCCGCGTTTGCGTTCATATCCTATCCAGGCCTGTTCCTGCGGATTGTAGCGGCGAGGACGGTGGAACAGATAAAAGATGGTTTTTTTCTGCCAGCGGTATTTGTGATTCAGTTCTTCTATACCGGTTCTTGCCTGCTCCAGCAGAGCGGTATCGTCCGGCATGGTTTCGGTCGGTGCATCCGCATAATCGGTCAGCAGTCCGAAATCGACATTGGGATCAGTGTTGGCGAGGTAATTGACTTCGATGTTGTCGAGGAGAGCCGCGACAGCTGCTTCGCTGCTGAGCATGCAGGGGACGACGACCAGGGTGTGGGCATGGGCTGGTATGCCTTCGGAAAAGTCCATCCTGGGGAGTTTTCTGGGCGTGACCAGCATGGTCGTGATCCAGTTCACGAGAGCGATCGCGGTCTGACTGGTCACAAAAAGCAGAGGTATGCCAAAAAGGGCAAGGATAGAGCTGCTCAGCGGTCTCCAGTGATGCACCAGCTGTAGAGCGGTGACCGTGGCTGCCAGAGTGAGCAGCATGATCGAGCCGAGATAGGTGATCAGAGGGATCCCGGTTTTTCTGGCCTGCAGATATTCCTGCAGCGGCAGCCGGAGTCCCAGAGAGCGGTAGAGCGGCTCCAGTCCTTTGTCTACCAGATAGTAGCCGACATGAGCTGCCGTATCCTGACGGCCTCTATCAGATAGTACTTGAGCTGCGAAATGTACCGCCTCTCCTGCTATCTCGTCTTCAGATCGACCGCTGCGGGCAGAAAGCTGCTCTACCGCATGACGGTAGCTGTCCCGGGTGGAAAAGGACATCGATGCATATTCGCCCGAGGGGTCCATCTGGAGGATCTTTTCTACTACGCTCAGATCTTCCACGAAGTCATGCCACTGAGCGACTTCGAGCAGTCTCAGGCTCTCGATAGTGTTGGCGATCGACACCTGGTCCGCAGCCTGTTTCTGGCTGGTCGACCGTATGAGCCGGTCAATGTTCTTCCCCTGTTC
>CAYOQW010000089.1:0-5954 GCA_964406175.1 uncultured Candidatus Saccharibacteria bacterium | reverse complement strand
ATCGAGGGCCTCTTCCTTGATATCCGCTGCCCCGACCACATCGGAGAAATGCACATCGACCGACGCGGCTTGATAAGGACTGCTCCGGATCGAAGCATCCTCATCACCCTGCAGGAATTTGATGATGATGAACACCCAGAGGAAGGTCCCGACGGTCTGTTTCAGCAGATAGATCGGGGTCTGCGCCAGCAACTGCGTCCGAGGGTAGGATTCCAGAGAAGCGATACCCCATACCGCCAGTGCCAGCATCCCCACGGTTATAGCCACGATGATGACCACCGTTCGGTTCACCTGCAGCCAGAGTCTCAATTTCTTTTTGAAATCACGCGGCATCGCTGTCCCCTCAATGCTTGAATATAGCCTGGATCTCATCCTGGTTCAGTTCTTCTTTTTCCAGAAGGCGAGCAGCCACCCGCTCCAGTAGTCCGCGGTTGCGGACCAGCAGCTCCTCGGTCGCTTCCAGGGACTGCCTCAGGATCGCTTCGCTGTCATTGTCCAGGTGCTGTTTGAACGTATCCGAAATATCCTGCTCACTGATGGCCCGATAATTACCGATGAGCCCCGAAGAACCCATCCCCCACGACCAGACCATATCCCGCGCGATCTGGGTCGCCTGCAGGAAATCTTCACGGACCAGCTCCGACGTATGCTCGAACATGACACGCTCCGCCGCATAGCCGCCGAGATGTACCCGGATGCGGGCAAGGTAAGTATCCCGATTGCGGATATGGACATCTTCCCTGGGGATCTGTTGTACGACGCTGAATTTCCGGCGTCTGGGCGCGATAGAGACCTTGACCAGCTCTGCCTCCGGACTGAAGAACCGGGCTGCGAGCAGATGTCCCGACTCGTGGTAAGCGACCCTGATGCGCTCCTTGTCACTGAGGTGAGCGTGTGAACGCAGGCCGAGTTCGAGCTTGTCCAACGCGGTCATCAGATCATCGAGGGTCAGGACCGTATGGTTCTCCTTGGCGGAGATGAGGGCAGCCTCACGGACGATATTTTCAATATCGGCGGCGTTCTTGCCTGCGCTCATCTGCGCGAGGACATGCACCGGTATATCCTTTTCACTGGATACTTTGGTCAGAAAATGTCGGAACAGCTTTTCACGGCCCTCTGAACCGGGCATGTCGACATAGAGTTTGCGGTCGAACCGCCCCGGACGCAGCAACGCTCTGTCCAGCACGTCCTCTGACGCATTGGTCGCTGCGATCACGATGATGTTCCCCTTCTCCGCCTGATTGAGACCGTCCATCTCGACCAGCAGCTGGGTCAGCGTACGGTTCGTTTCTTCTTCACCAGGACTGGTCGAGAACTCCCGCATCCGGCCAATGACGTCCAGCTCATCGATAAAGATCACACAGGCGCCCTTCTGTTCGCTCAGACGGCGTGCTTCCTTGAAAATACCCCGGATGCGGGACGCTCCCAGCGAATGCCATTTTTCCACAAAATCGCTGCCCGAAAGCGCAAGGAAGGGAAGACCGGCTTCCGTAGCAATGGCCTTGGCGAGCAAGGTCTTGCCGCAGCCCGGAGGACCCAGAAGCAGGAGACCTCTGATGATCCGTTTGGTCTTCTTCTGCGGAGCAGCCATCCGGTCCTTGACGATCTGCACGACTTCCTTGGCCTCTTCCACTGCCTCCTCGATCCCGATGACGTCCGCAAAGCTGATCTGGATCTGCTTCCCGCTGACCAGTTTGCTTTCGACGAACCCGAGACCGCCCATGCCGTGGAAGATGCGGTTGAACACGACAAAGAGAAAGGTCGAGATGAGACTGAACGACAGGTCGAACGGAATGGTCGCGATGATGGTATCGCGATTGAACGGGTCGAGGAACTGGTAGCCGATCCAGATCGACACCAATAACGCGGCGCCCAGGATAGCAAAGAAAAGAGCCAGTTGTTTTGTCCGGTTCATACATCATCCTTGTCTGTTAGCTTTTGAGGAATTCCAGACCAATATGATACACATCACCAGCACCTAGGGTAAAGATCACATCACCGGTCCGGGTGTTTGTCCGGAGGTATGAGAGTATTTCTGCTCTGGTGGGGAGGAAATGAACATCCACATGGTTCTCTTCTATGCCGTCGGCCAGTTTCCGGCCGGTCATGCCGAGGTCATCTTTTTCACGAGCCGAAGGGAATATCTCCGGAATGATCACTTCATCTGCATCTGAGAACGCCTGACAGAATCCACTGAACAAGGCTTTGGTACGGCTGTAGGTATGTGCTTGAAAAATGGCAATGACCCTGCGGTCCGGGAAGCTCTCTCTGGCCGCCCTGAGCGTCGCTTTGATCTCCGTTGGATGATGAGCGTAGTCATCATACACGGAGACACCGTTCCGTTCGCCTTCGTATTCAAACCGCCTCTTGATACCCTGGAATGAATCAAGCGCCTCTCTGATGTCATCAGAATGAATACCTGCCGCCTGAGCAGCAAGCACGGTCGCGGTTGCATTGCTGGCATTGTGCCGGCCTGCGAGATGAAGGCTATAGGGTTCGAATGCCTTTCCTTCGGAGTTGATCGTCCAAGATGTAGTGATCCCTCTGTGAGCTACGTCCTTCACCTGTTCGTCGACGCCGAGTCCTTCTCCATACGTCACCACCTTGGTATCGAGCTGCTGACGTGAGAGGATATCGCGCACATGCTCGTTGTCCGTGTCGGCAATGATGAGACCATCGGCCGACGTATTTTTCAAAAGTTGCACAAAGGCATCTTTAACATCCTCCACTGTTTCGTAACGGTCAGGATGGTCGTGTTCGATATTGGTAACGATAGTGATGAAAGGTTTCAGGTACAGAAAACGCGGCGTGCGGTCGGTCTGCGGACAGGTCATGTATTCATCAGCCTCGATGACGAAGTACTCGCCCTGACCATAGCGAGCAGCCAGACCAAGCCCGGCGATCTCGCTCGTCCCGACGGAAAAACTGGGATCGAGACCAGCCTTCAACAGGATCCAGGACAGCATGGCAGAGGTCGTGGTCTTGCCATGGCAGCCGGAGACGGCGATGATTTTTTTCCCCTGGGAGAACAGACCAAGCGCCTCAGCCTGCATGAGTACCGGTATTCCGGCCTTCAAGGCTTGCTGACACTCGAGATTGTTCCTGCCGCCATGGGCGCCGGTCGCGATGACGAGACCAGCTCCGTCGACATGGCTGGGATCGAACCCCTCGCGCACCGCGATCCCCTGCTCACGCAAGACTTTGTCCGTGATGAACGTATCAGGCACATCGCTGCCGGTGACGGTCTTCCCCATCTGACTGGCGATCACCGCCAGACCGGTCATACCGACACCTTTGATGCCCATGAAATGGATCTTTTGGATCTTCTGCAGATCAAGCATTGAGGGACTCCCCGACTAAGACCATCAGGTCGATGGCTGGCTGTGCCAGTTTCAATTCATGTGACAAATGCAGAGCTGACATCGTCTCCCAGTGTGCAAAACGCCCCTCGGAGATCTCTTCGGGAGGCATCGTGAAAGGTCCTTCGTGTCTGCCGACGAACACTCTGGTGAATTCCCGTTCCCGCGGGTAGTCTAGCAGAAAAGTGCCGAGAGGACGAAGGGAAGTTTTGATCCCCAGCTCCTCCTGGAGCTCCCGCACCGCGGCCTGTTCGTACGTCTCGCCCAGATCAACATGCCCGGTCGCGGACAGAGTCCACTGTCCCGGCGAGACATCCTTTCGCATACTGCGCTTTTGAAAAAAGACCTCACCTTGAGCATTGCGTATCACGATGTGTACAGAACGATGGATAAGAGACCTGTCAGCATGGCACTGTTTGCGAGTCGCCTGGCCGATGATCTGGTCTTGGGCATCTACGACCGGGAACAATTCACTATCAGATATCTGCATGGGCTCGCTCCAAAAGTGGGATCAGTCGTTCTGATCGAAAATGTATCCAGTTGTGATCATCATCGATGACCTGGACCCGGCTGTCCACAAAACACTTTGAGATCTCATAGGCCGTACTGACCGGTGCGAGTTTGTCGTCCCCGCCCCAGATGATCTCAGTCGGGATGAAGACTTCCTCTGCAAGAGGACCCATATCAAATTCTGCACTGATCCTCGCTGCCCGCCAGGTCGTTCTAGGGTGCAGCATCGTCGTCACGAAGGTGCCGCAGACGAGTCTTGATGCCACCAGCCATCCTCCGGGCCGCTTAGCTGTATTGAAAAGCTGAGCCATGAACAATCGGCCCCAGCTCAAAAAAGTACGCCGGACAGGGAGTCCTCCGCTGTCGATCAGGATCAGCCGCTCCGGCCGTTTTTGCGCATGCACGGCACAGTCAGTAGCGATGATCCCCCCAAAAGAAATACCGATGGCGATCCATCTCTGCCCTGGCATCAGTTCTAACCCTGCCGTCATGCTATTACGATTGGATCTAAAGGCTGAGTACACGTCACCAGAAAGCGGCAGGCTCGGTGAAAAGATCCTGACTTCATAACCTGCCTGCCTCAAAGGCAGCAAGCAACGCTTATAGCTGATAGCCGACAGCGCAAACCCAGGGAACACGACGATCACGGGCTTCGGCACATTCGGTCCTGACATTGATGTCACTTCCTGTTGATCGGCAGGAGAATACCGGCTATTTCACGGACCACGCCTTTTGCGACGCTTTTCAGCAGGCTTTCCTTCACATAGCTGAGTTTGATCTTCAGGTGATTATCTGGATTCTCGACCTCTAAAGCATCAACAAGCACTACACCTTCATTGTTGATCGTAAACGTGACGTCGACGCCTTGCGAGAGCTCCTTGGTCCTCGGCTTGAGTCCGGTGATCGTGAACTCACCCAGCCGGGTATTGTCTCGGGCTGCCTTCTGGTCACCCTTGTAGCAGACGACCTTGACATGGGTCTGACCATCTTCGACCGGGTAGTACCGTTTGGCGGCCCGGGCGGGCAGTCTGGTCCCGCGGCCGATGATCTGGCTCATCATCTGAGGTCGCTGCTCGACGACCGCTTCGATCCCAAAAGCCTCACCCGTTTCAAGGATGCCAGCCTTCGACCGTTTCACCGCTATGGCAGGCAGCTGCGCTGAAGCCTTTACAGACATCAACGCCCTGTTGACCGGGATCGGAGCCGGTACAGGCTCCTTCGTGGGGATCACGGCAGGCAAATTAGTTCTTCTAGGTCGCTCTGGACGCATATACCTCTCACGGATAGTTGCTCAGAAATCAAAGATCAAACGATCACTTCACGATGGTTATCGAATTGATGATATCCCCCTGCGCTATCTGTTGCGCGATATTCAGCCCGTCGGTGACACCGGCGAACACCGTATGCTTGCCGTCCAGGTGCGGCTGGGATTCCGTGGTCACTATGAAGAACTGGCTCGTATTGGTGGTCGGCCCGCGGTTGGCCATGGCCACTGCACCAGGGACCATTTTGTGCGAACTGATATCGGTACGATAGGAATAGCCTTGAGAAACGTAAAAGTCTTCAAGCGTCATGTCAGCAGCCTGGGTCAAGCTGCTCGGATCGTACAAATTGCTGAGAAAAGGTGAATCCTTGACCAGGACCTGATCAAGCCCAAGTGACTTGGCATTGATCTCATCTTCAAACGGAGTGCCGTAGATACTCTCTCCTCCACTGCCTGTCCCGGTCGGATCACCGGTCTGGATCATGAACCCGTCGATGACCCGGTGGAACGTGAGGCCGTCATAGAATCCCATATTCGCCAGTCTGATGAAGTTCTCGACCGTCTTCGGGGCCGCGTCAGGATACAGCGCAAGGGTGATCGGACCTTTGTCGGTCTCGATCATTGCCTTGGCATTGGCATACTCTGCGAGGCTGAAGTTCGATGGATCGTCGGCACTGCTGGTGGCCTGTGCTTTTGGTGCAGCCGGATGATTGGGTATCCAGAACAACAGTATCCCTCCTACGATAGTACAAACGGTAAACCCCCCGACGATAACGGTGAACATTTTCCAGTTGGTCGGCATACAGGTCCCTTTGCTAGTG
>CAYOQW010000088.1:0-5956 GCA_964406175.1 uncultured Candidatus Saccharibacteria bacterium | reverse complement strand
CGCCGGCATCGCGTCGGCCTTTCCTTCGCTGCCCCCGGTACGCGGGCGCATGCAGCGGCTCCCGGGCGAGCAGCCCTATACGACACTCGTGGATTTTGCACACACCCCGGCCGCTCTGACCGTTGCCCTGACCGAACTTAGAAAGATCACCACCGGCAGGCTCATCGTCGTCTTTGGCTGCGCCGGCGAACGGGACCATGGACGCCGCACCATGGGGGGCGTGGCCGCCGATCTGGCCGACATCATCGTCATCACCAACGAAGACAACCGAAGTGAGCCGGTCGGATCCATCATGGCCGAGATCGCCAGGTCAGCCGAAGCTCAGGGAGCTGTCCAGGGCGATGTGGAAAAGCCGATCAGCGCCCAGTCTCCTGTGTATTTCTGCATACCGGATCGAGGAAAAGCGATCCGTTTTGCCCTATCGCTCGCCAGAGCCGGAGACCTTGTGGATATCACCGGCAAGGGACATGAGCAGTCTCTGAATATCGATGGCAACGAGCTCCCCTGGGATGATGCCGAAGTGGCAGCAAAACTCTGGGCTGAAGCTTGATGAACGTAGTTATCAACACCCTTGTCAGAGTATGGTGTTTTATGTATACTCCGGACGAATGCTTCATTGAATACACTCAGCATACACTCACGCTCAAATAAAAAAGGAGTTCGCATGGCTTGGACACCCTTTGGCAAATCCAGCACCTCAACCGTCAAACAGCCTATGGTCATGGATGACACCAAGCAGACCATGCAGAACATGCAGGCCATGCTGCCACAGCAGCAGGATCCGGCACCGCATCAGCAGCCTCAGGATGAGAACTGGTTCTCCAACTTCGAAGGCCAGCTGGCCGTCGACGTCTACCAGACCGCGAGCGATATCGTGATCAAGGCCCCCATCGCCGGCGTCGAACCTCACAACATCGACATCGCCATCACGGATGATGTCGTTACCGTGAAGGGCGAACGCCTCGTGGAATCCAGTGTCCAGCAGCAGGATTACTACTGCCAGGAGTGCTACTACGGGGTCTTTTCCCGCTCTATCATCCTGCCGGTCGCCGTCGCTACCGACGAAGCTGAAGCCACCTTTGTGAACGGCGTCCTGACCATCACCATTCCAAAAGCCGAAAAAGCCCGCACCAAGAAGCTTGAGATCCGCGCACTCTAGCCTTTCTGAGCATTCTATTGTACTTGAAGCTCCACCTCTGTGTGGAGCTTTTTTGATAGGGTCGGCATGTTTGACTCCTGTACCGGAAAAACCTTATACTGACGGCGTGAACAATCTCAAAGAACAACAAAAAGGGGAGTGATGAAAGCCATCATCTGGGCCGCGGGTCTAGGCACTCGGCTGAGGCCGCTCACGGAGCATCTGCCGAAGTGCATGGTGCCGGTGGGAGCCGAGCCGATGATCGTACATGCGATCCGCCAATGCAAGGCAGCGGGGATCGAAGAGATCATGATCAACCTGCACTATTTCCCTGCGGTTGTCTCTGAGTACCTGGGGAATGGTGAACAGTACGGCGTGCAGCTATCCTATAAGATCGAAGAGCACCTGCTGGAAAATGCCGGAGCTGTGGTCAATGTACGCGACTTTTTTGGACAGGAGCCGTTCCTCGCGTTTGCCAGCGACAATCTCACCGATATCGACCTGACCGCCATGCAGACCCACCATCGGGCCAAAGGCGGCCTCGTCACCATCGCGACGACGCTGGCGGACGATGTGACCAAATACGGCATCGTCAGCTGCGATCAGAACTCACGCATACTGTCCTTTCAGGAAAAGCCCGAGGTTTCAGAAGCAAAAGGCGATCAGGTCGCTACCTGCATCTATCTTTTCGAGCCGGATATTTTTGAACACCTGCCCAAGACCCCGCAGAAATGCCATTTCGGCAAAGAGGTCTTCCCGGCTCTCCTCGAACAGAACGTCCCGGTCTTTGCCTACCAATCAGGCGCCTACTGGAATGATATCGGCAATCCGGACAGCTACCTGCAGGCGAATTTTGACGTACTCTCCGGCCAGGCACATCTGGCCATACCCTACGATGAGCCATCACCACACGTACATGTCGGCGCTCAGACCTACATCGCCCCCAGCGCTACGATCGTGCCACCCGTCATCATAGGCAACCACTGCCATATCGCCAGTCACTCGGTCATTGGTCCTTTTGCCGCGATCGGCAATCATTCAACGATCGAGGAAGGTTCCATGGTCGACAACACCGTTCTGTTCGAAAACTCCAGGATCGGAGCGGGTTCTCTCGTGTGGGGGTCAATTCTGGGCCGTCACACCTCGATCTATCCCCATAACCAGATCAAGAACCTGGTGCTCGGAGAGAACAGCCTCGTCAACAAGACCACGACCTCCCGCCAGGAAAGCATGGCCAAAAAAGCCTGAATCAGCTATAATACTACGATACGCAAAGGTGCGGTCAAAAGCCCCGGCCGGTCAGGCCGGTACGAGAACACAACCCAAAGCAGGAACCCATCACGATGTTCCACAGGATAAAACAGTACATATTGACACCCGGGGTGCTCCTCGCGCTTCTGCTGCTGCCGGGATGCAAGATCAAAAGCTGTGTGCCCGCCAAGCCTCCTGTCCAGGTCGCCTGCACGAGCTGCATCGACTTCGGCACGGCCGCCAAGCCCATCAATATCGTGATGTGGTACGTGTTCGAATCTCCGGGGGTCATGCAGTCGCTGGCCACCCAATACCAGGCCCTGCACCCCTACGTCACCGTGACGACCATCCAGTACCCATCTCTGGTGAAATATCAGGAACAGCTCGGCTTGAAGAGCGGGACCGTAGAAGCTCCCGATGTGTTCTTCATCCGGCACGACTGGCTTCCCCTGTATATCCTGAAGCTGGCCCCGATCACCGATATCAACCTGAAGCGGGAACCGGACCCCTCAGACAGCGTCGATACCTATCTCAAGCCTTTTCTGCCTGCGGTCATGGACGACATGGTGAAAACCGTCAAATCGATCGACCCGGCCACCAAAAAGGAAGTCACCAAGAAGGAACTCTACGGGATCCCCTGGGGCTATGAAGGGATCGCCCTGTTCATCAATACTGACCACTTCGAGCAGTATAACCGGGCTAATCCCGGCAATCAGGTCAAGATCCCTATCCCGACCGAGACCATGAACTGGGAAGAATTCGCCAATGCCGCGCAGCGGCTCATCAAGACCAACACCGGCTGGGCCCGGGTATCCAACGACCAGGGTACGGCGACGCAGATCGACTACAAGAACGTCACCCGGTACGGCGCCGCTCTGGGCAACGCTACGAATGTCCAGCATGCTACCGACATCTTCACCGCCATGCTGAAGCAGGCCAATGTGACCATGGTCGCGGACGACAAGCTGACCGTAGAATTCATCAAAAGCCAGAACATCACCGCCTCGGTCAATGCGCTCAAGAGCTTCACCGGCTACAACACGGTCTGGGACAAAACCTGGCCCAGCTCCATGGAATCATTTGCCGCGGACAAGGTGTCCATGGCCTTTGGCCGCAGCTATCAGATCCCGGGAGTCGAGAAGAACAGTGCGCTCCATTTCGAGGTCGTTCCCTTTCCCCAGAGGTCGACCGATACCGCCAGCTGGGCGGTCCCGGCCTACTACTGGACCCGGGTGGTGAATAAGAACAGCACCCACGTCGAAGTATCCTGGGATTTCATCAAGTTCGTCGCCTCCAAAGAAGAAATGCAGGTCTACAGCGAAAGCACCAAGCTCCCTCCAGCCCGTTCGGATCTGCCCACCAGCCTGAACCTGGGCTCTGCCAAGTACAACATATTCACCGCCTCTGTGCCGTATGCTTTTTCCTGGCCGCAGGGGGAGCCCGACGCCGCGGAAAAGATCATGGGCACGGCGATCAACGATATGGCGGACGGCAAAACCGATGCCCAGTCGGCCCTGAACAAGGCAGCGTCGGACCTCACGGTGCTCCTGAACAACCCTGACTATCAACTCTAGAACTAAAAAAGTGTCGCACAGGATCACAACAATAATAAACGGGAAATATTTAACATTAATTAATATTATTTGACTAATTACATATTTATTGATACATTTGCTTCCTGCATCTGATGGACCGCAGTGTGCGATGTTGAATATGCCGTCGAAAAAAGGTATACTTATCAGATTTTAATATTTAGATAGACAGCCCCATGAGGAACACCGGACGATGCATCGGAATAGTTAACAGCCTCGCGCTGTATGCAGCGATCATGCGCCCGGCCTATGCCTGGCAGGTGAACACGGTTCTCGGTATTTCCGTCCAGGGAGGAAGTGCTCCTATAGCCACGGTCATCAATCAGCTGCTGGGTATCCTCTACTCGATATCAGGCGGCGCAGCCCTGTTGATGATCCTCTGGGGTGCCTACCGATACATAACAGCCGCAGGAAATGCCAAAACCGTCCAGGAAGCCAAGGACACCATCCAGTCCGCATTCTATGGGCTGCTGCTGATCCTCCTCGCCTACCTGATGGCCAATCTGATCGGCGGCGACGCACTGACCCAACCAAACATATGATGACAGGATTCAGCGTGAAGAATATCAAGCGGACATTGTTAAAGCTCCTGCTGATCGGTGGCATTGCCGTGGCCTGCACGACTGCTCAGCCGGTGCCAGCAACAGCTGCTGCGAACGATGTGAATGCACACCTCCTCATCTATACACATTTTACTTTTAATGGCACTCAATATGACCTGCCGGTAGAATCGAGTGTCAAGGTCAAAATTACTGGTTCTGGTGGTTATTCCAGTACGCAGTCAATTACTCAGTGGCTCGTGTCTGGTACCGGCGTAGATCTCTGGATCACACCCAGCGATTCTGTCAAGGTCGGTTCGACCCTCACTATCGCTATCACTGGCGACGGGCTTGCTCCGAACTCAACGGTAAGCTTTGGCTCGGGTGGAGACCTGGGCACGATCACAGGCAATACCTACAAAATAAACCAGGACAGCTGCTACGCCAATTGCTTTGTGGACTTAACGGTAAGCCTCAAAGAGATGGATCTGACGAGCATGCAGATCACGGCAAAGAATGCCTCTGGAGTCCCCACGTCCTCGGTCTTTCTAAAACAAGGCGAGCCCGAGACCGTCATCACGATCGAATCAAAACCCCAGCCGATAACGTTTGGGACCTTCTTTACCTACGAAGTAGACCGTACCGCAGGTGCGGGTCTGGTATGGAAGAACGCTCTCAAAGGATCCTCGGGGCCCACCACCTGTCCCACCTATACCACTCCCCCCGACCTGGCTGGAACGTTGACTGCCACCTACGACCTCAAGCTGAAATATGAGACGCTCCCTGAAGGACAAACGACTCAGCCCTGTGCGGGCACTTACGTTTTCACCAACTTCGTCACCTATCGGTTGAAATTGTCGAACGGCACTGTCGTCGGGACTATTCCCCAGAAGACATCTGCAGTCTCAGTCACGGTCACGGACCAATCCAAACTGCCCACCCTGAAGGTCATTTATAAAGATAAGACCGATCCGGCCAAAATCATTAACATCTCCACTCCTCCCAAACTGGAAGGCGCCGATCCTGCCCCCCCGGCCAACAGCCCCTCGCCGGCACCAGTGGACGTCACCTCAACCCCCAATACGGCGATCCGGGCCGGCCTCTATCCCGCCAACTACCTGGTCACCATCGATCCGCCCAACAGCCAGTACCGCTCGCCCACCACCCCCTACAAGGCGAAGCAGAATATTTTTGACAACAAAGAGATCACAGCCGAATTCTGTCCCAGATCCGCCCCGTACGACACCCAGGCGCTGTGCCTGGCAGCCCCGGGCGAGACGGCAGCCACCTGCACGCCGGAGCGGATCTGCGAGGCCAGCTCAACTCTCCCCACTGAGCAAACACCTCCGACCACCTCCCCCCCGACCACGGCTCCGGCACCGGTGACCCCTTCCTGTCTGCCTGACGAGATCATGAAATCCCTGGGCACCCTCGGC
>CAYOQW010000087.1:0-5998 GCA_964406175.1 uncultured Candidatus Saccharibacteria bacterium | reverse complement strand
ATTTTACGACATTCAGACCGGTGGGCCATGTCGTACTTCATACTTCATACTTTGCATTGTATTTCTGTCAGCTCAGCTGTCCGAAGGTATGTGCGAATACTGCACGCCCTGCACAGCTTTCTTTAATTCTATGTCGGTTGTCATGCGTTCCAGCATCTGGGCAAATGATTTGATGGCACTGAGGGACATCGCGATCCTGGTATGCATATGCACTTCATTCGCATTGGCTGGATTCTCCAGACCAAAGGAAAATACCACGGCGTCCGGTGACGCATTAGCCAGTATCCGGGTCGTAAATCTGGGCGGTTCTGCCGTCAGCACGAAATTTTGTTTGGGCGGTACCGTAGTGTCTGTTTTCTTGTTGTTCTCGGCCATGCGTATTCCTCTGGTAAATAATGATCAAGATGTCTAGGAAATTCATGGCTCAATGACGCCATTTCAAGCAATTACGAGCTGTAGAGGCCCAGGACAGGTTTTCCTGAAGGCGCCTGTGTGTTTGCCTGTCCCAAACGACGATATCTGACGGATCACTATACTTTTCTCTCGAAATTGCCTTTCTGGTCACCGTGGAATTCATACTCCATACCGTTCGCATTCAGGACGATCTTGTATCCTGGAGTCACGATGCTTTTACAGATCCGCTTGCCGGTCGGGATGCTCATACAAGAGTCTGGCCAGAGTATGAACTCAGTTTTACTGACGGTGATCTGCTCAGCACTGATCGAGAGTTCTTTTGAGAGGCTGGTTTTGATCGCGTTGACCAGCGGGTTCGCATTTTCAGGGATGCTCACGGAGGTCACCTGATCAGAAACTTTTGACCGTACCTGTTGATAGAGGTCTTCTATCGAGCAGCGGCTGAGGAATACCGCGACGGCGATCAGAGAGATGATCGTCCAGAATACCAAACGTTTGAGCCATCGGATTATGAACACGTGTTGTTACTCCAGTTAGATATCACGGGAAGCGGACGCTGGCGGGAAAATGATGTGCCGAACATCATCCCGGCAGCATTGTAGCAGAGAGGGAAGTCGCGATAAAGCACACTCCCCTATTTGCGGATATTTCAAGACCCTATATAATACCCATAGTACTCATGAATAGAACCAAACATGCACGCCCAGAAAAAATTCCAGATCACCAATGAAAAAATGGACCGGCTCTCTACCCAATTGAGGGAAAAAGGCGGTCAATTAAAGAGGTCCACCATTACCAGGGACTTGATATTCCTGCCTGACAGTCGAGCCTACCTGGACTCGTTCATCTCTCGTTTTTCGTTGATCAGCGCTCCCAAAGGACTTTTTCTCAGGGTCAGGGAGGAAAACGACCTCTCGTCCGCAGGTAAAAGTACACAGGACGTCGGGCTGCTGGCCTTCCGGAGCGAAGATGGACTTTTGATCGACGACCATATCCATATAGGTCTGGACCATACACGACATACCCTGACTGAGCTTTTGCATTTCTTTCAGCTGCTGGGCATCGACAAGGTCGTCGAGGTGACCAAAAAAAGAGATGAATATGAGATATCCAGCTTCAAAAGGACTATGATCGTCACCCTGGACCAGATCGATAGTCTCGATAGCCCCTATCTGGAACTGCATGCCTTTATCGAAAAAAATGAGCTGCCTGAAATACAGGAAGAATTTGAATCGTTCGCCCGTAAACTTCTGCTGGTCCAGGGATCAGTCGTGGTTGAGACCTATGCACAGCTTCTGCTGCAGCAGAAGCTGGTGTCCTGAATTGACAGGTACAGGCTGTATTCATTACACTTTCACATGGATGTTTGATTTCGAACCTATAGCATATAAGGAATCGCATGAAAAAGCTCTCGATGATCGCGGTGTGCAGTCTCTCTGTCCTGGTCCTCAGCTCCTGCAGTTTTGCCATGAAGGGCAAGGTGACCGATATCGTCACCGGTCAGCCTATTTCCAAGGTCACAGTCTCAATCGATCTCGGAGCAGACAAAAAGCCCCGGGAAGCCACTACCAATGATCAAGGTTCGTATCGGATCAAAAAGGATAATGCCGATCAGCTGATCACCTACGCAGCTGACGGATATGAGAGTTTTACCTTGACCTCCAAGTCGGACAAATCCAGAGATGTCTATCTCGTCCCCACAGCCGAGGAAACCGCTCGCCGCATCGTGCAGGCCATGCTGGACAAGGATTATGATACTGCCTATACCTATCTCCACCCTTTTGATCAGGGGTTCTTCACCCGCGATCAGTTCCGGGAGATCCAGACCGATTTTGCGAGCTATCTCAGCCTGGTCAAGGAATTCCGTATCGCCGAGACCAAAGACCTCGAGCGGTTCCAGGACAGCATACTTCAGAAAACATTCACTGGGACCAAGGCAGTGACCGCTGTCCTGGTGTTGGAGAATGGCGATATCAAACAGGAGAATGCCTGGGAGATCAATCTCATGAAGATGACGGATGCCAATAACAAGGAATTCTGGCACTGGATCTTCAATCGTACAAGCAATACCTAGACAAGTATGCAAAAAAGCATTACAATATGATGATTTGAGTATTATTTTTTACATATAGATCTGCGGCCTAAAGACAAAAAACAAAATAGAAAAGGGAGGTTTTGACATGAAGACCGGCTTGAAAAGACGGATCCACGGCCTGCTCACGGTACTCATGGTACTGGCGCTCCTGCCGCAGTCTCAGAATGCCTACGCGCTCCAGTATCAGTTCAATGATGCCAGCTGGATGTTGAGTGATTCCAATCCTGCTGTTGCTTCCAACTGGACGCTCACATTCAAGACCGTTCAGGTCATCCCGGTCAGTGGAACGATCGTCATCACACCGGAAGCGACCAAGTTCACGATCCCCGCTGCTACGGATGTGACCGACATCGATATGACATTGGCTGCGGCTGAGATCGCACTTGCGGCCACGCCTGGTACCGGAGCCGGTTCGGCATGGGGTGCTGTTGTAACCGTGGGCACCAGCGGGAGTATTACACTGACCAATAATAATACGGATGTTGTCGCTGCTGGTACGGTCGTCGAGATCGAGATCGGTACCAATGCGACCAGCGATGCTACTGGTGACAAACAGATCACCAATCCGGCCAAAACTGATGCGACCCTGGGCAGTGCTGATATTCTGGCTGTCGACATATCCTCGAAGTCCGGTGTGACAGTACTCGATACGATCGACCTGCTCGCTGCTATCGTCGAAGATGTCGACCTGCTCGGTTCCCAGAAACCGCAGATGACATTCACGATCACCGCAGGGGCTGGACCGACCGGTGGTGCAATCGCAGCCAATTACATCGAATGGAAAGAAGTCGCCCCCGGAACCCCGAAAACAGCCACACTACGTGTCAAGGTGAACACTGATGCCCAGAACGGCTTCTTTGTCTATGTCATTCAGGATCACGACATGGTGCATAGTGTTGATGCCGGCGTCGATATCGATGTCATCAAAAATGATACGACTGTTGGAACCAATGCTTCTCCGGTCGCCTGGTACACGCCCGGGGGAACTACGATCGGTGCTGACACCGGATTCCTGGGTTATCATACATCCGATGCAGTGCTCGGGACCGGGACACCAGACCGCTTTGCAGCGGCTGACACCTGGGCTGGTTTGACCTCTACCCCGGCTGAAGTCCTCTATCATGCACTGGCGACCCAGAGCAATATTGACGGACAGGACTATGCCGATGTAACCTTCAAACTGCAGACCAACAACCTTCAGCCTTCCGGTAACTATTCGAACGAGATCACCTTCATCGCCAAACCGATCTTCTAATAAATATCCACCAACCACCTGATGGGAGACAAAAATGAAAATGTCCAGATCACTCCTGTACCTCTTTGGTATCGGCACGATCGCCTGCATGCCGCTGGCCAGCTGCCTCGCTGCATCAGAAGGGATCGTCATCGATCCCATCAAGGAAACGGTCAATCTCGAAGCCGGAGCATCGAAGTCCACCAGCATGGTGATCAGCAATGATATGGGAGTCTCCCAGGCCTTTACGATCAGCTTCAAGGAATTCACGGTCGATACCGCTGGCATGCCCTCAGACCTTACTGCTCCGACCGAAAGTGATCCGGCCAGCTGGTTCACCGCGACCCCGGCTGCTTTCACCTTGAACGGTGGAGAAACCAAGACGGTCGTGATCAGCGTCACTGCTCCCTCAACCGCCAAAGAGATCGGATATTATGTGGCCGCCAGCATTCTCGTGGGCGGTGTGAGTGATCAGCAGGCAAGCAATGAAACCAAACAGGAGATCCAGACGCTCTATTCAGTCGTGGTCGGCGAACCGGTCGAGCGGCTGGAGATCACCCAGATCTCGACCACTGACGGCAGGATCGTGGTCAGACTCCACAACACTGGTCTCGTCCATACCACGGCTTCCGGCAAGCTCGACCTCACGCTGAATGGTGAAGTTGCCGAAACCTACAGCATCAGTGCTGTCAATATCTTTCCGAATAAATACCGTGATGTCAGCATCGCCATCGATGCCCCGGAGCGTGATGACTATACCGCCAAAGTATCATTGGCCTATGGTAAGTCAAATACGGTCATCTCCGCCGAACAGAAGCTCAGCGAAGCAGCCACGGTCGACAGCAGCCAGGCGGTCACTGTGAAGAACAGTGCCACCGTGGTCAGTGATTCTGGCATCGATATGGGCCAGGTCATAGTCTACGTGTCGCTAGGGCTGGGTATCGCGCTGATCGCCGCCGGTGCCGTGCTCACTTTCAAGAAAAAATAGTAAGTCAATTACTGTCGGTCAAAACAAAAAATATACCAATAGATGAGTAACACATGAGCGCTCTTGGCAGGGCAGCAGCTCATAATGGGACGAAAACAGGGATCCCGGGTCACGTACGCATGTGGAAAGATCTACACGCGGTGCTACTCGGGATATTTTTTTGTGCGGTAATAGCGTTGCCTCTCTCCCCTGCCCTGGCAGAAGAGGCCAAGGTCAAGATGTCTGCTGAGATCGTGACGCCGACCGAACTTTTCGTCAAAGTTTCGTTCACAGGGTATTCTGCTCCGTTCGCCAAGGCGATACTCTTTGATACGGCCAATAACCGGATCTATATTCAGCAGGAAGTAGGACCGGAAGGACGTTTCTCTCTCGAGTTCGTCCTGGATAGGCGGACTGACCAGGAAGTCAATTTTGCCCTGTTCTCATCCTACAAAGGTCTGGAAAGTGCCCGTCTCCCCTTTACGTTCAGTCCATCGACCTACGCTATCGACAGCACGCAGAAACTCGTTCTCCCTCCCCTCCTCGACCTGTCGAGTGATTCGGTGAAAGCGGCAGAGGAGGTGCGTATCCTGGGGTACGGCTGTCCGAGCTGCAACCTGACGGTCAACGTAGTCGACAAGGCCGGTGCCGAACAGATCTATTCATCTATCACCGATATCAATGGATTTGCCCAGGTCGTGCTCACCAGCGGACTGACCGCTGGTGACTACAGCATTACGGGCACGTTGACCAAGGACGGAGTGATAAGTGCTGTCAGCGATGCCCTGCTCTTGAAAGTAGCCAAGGGAACTCTTAGCGGCTCCTACGGCTATCTCCCTGGAGCCATCGTGATCGACGGGATCGGTGAGTTCCTCACCTCTCCGCTCGGACTTGGGATCCTGGCACTCATCACTCTGTCAGCTTTTTCCCTGATCCTGCAATCCTGGATCCAGATCATCGAGCTTTTTCAAAAACTGCATCTCAGAAGCTGGTTCCTGCCGTTCATCTTTGCCCGCAAAAAAAAGAAAAAAGTTGATGAACCTGCACCGGCAGCAGTAGTGCCAACAGTACCCGCCAGTGCTGTGAAACCGACCAGTGATCGCATGTTTATTGATGACGATGGTCCTCAGAACTTGAACCTGCCTCCGGGGGATTATCACATCATCTGGCAGTCAGGCGGAAGTCCGCCGCAGGTGGATATGCTGAATTTCAAGGCTCCCGCCGCTCCGGTCGCAGAACAAGTCAAGGCCGATAGCCCAGCAGAGCCGCCAATAGTTCAGCCAAGCAT
>CAYOQW010000086.1:0-6028 GCA_964406175.1 uncultured Candidatus Saccharibacteria bacterium | reverse complement strand
GGTCAAGGCTCTGAGGATCCCGATCTTTGAGATCGAGGGGTTCGAGGCGGACGACGTGATCGGTACCCTTTCGCGTCTGGTACCACAGCAGGCGCAGGCCATGGGAGAAATGGCTGTTCCTGAGGTCCTCATCGTCACCGGCGACCTCGACACTCTGCAGCTCGTGGACGAGCATACGCGGGTCTACACCTCCAAACGTAAATTGACCGACGAAGTGATCTATGACCCCGAGCGGGTGCTGGAGCGGTATGGGTTTGGACCTGACCACGTCGTGGACTACAAGGCTCTCAGGGGCGATCCTTCGGACAATATTCCCGGGGTTGATGGGATCGGTGAAAAAACAGCGACAGAGCTGGTCCTGAAATTCGGTCACCTCGAGCAGATGTATTCGCTCCTGGAGAGCGACCCGGGGCAGATGGACATATCGGAAAAACTGAAGGAAAAGCTGAGGACCCAGAAAGAACAGGCATTCCTCAGCCATCACCTGTCGACGATCAACTGTGAAGTGCCGATCGCATTTGATTTCAATACCTGCAGGTTTGTGCTGGCTCAGACCACTGAAGCCAGACCGCTCTTCAGAGAGCTCGAATTCCGCAGTCTGGTGAACATGGTAGGGGATGCCGGAACGGCTGGTCCTGTGGTGTCCGCCCCGTCAGTCACGCCAACGGTCGGAACCCCGCCGTCGTCAGGTCAGATGTCGCTTTTTGCAGTGCCTGGTGCTGACGTTCCCAGAGCAGAGGTACGCATCGGTGCTCCTGATTGCCAGTCAAGAGCACTCTCGACCATCGAGGAGGTCAGCGCGGTCATAGGACAGATCCGGAGCGCCGGACTGGTCGTGCTCGACACGGAGACGAGCTCGCTTGACCATTTTGTGGCAGAGCTCATCGGCATCTCGCTGGCTGTTTCTGGTTCTGAAGCAGTATATCTTCCCTTTGGACATGAGGATGGGCCCAATCTCGACCGGACCGCTGTCCTTGCGCTGCTGAAACCAGTGCTGGAAGACAACGCTATTCGGAAGATCGGTCACAATCTGAAATTCGATTTGCTCATCTTTCGCGCTCAGGGTATCGAGGTTGCAGGCTGCTATTTCGACACCATGCTGGCTGCGTACCTGCTGCATCCTGGCCTTCGGGCCTACGGACTGAAGGATCTGGCCTTTTCCGAGCTCGGCTGGGAGATGACCAGGATCGAGTCACTGATCGGTACCCGCAAGTCCTCTCAGGTCAGTTTTGGCCAGGTGCCCCTGGCATCGGCTTTTCCCTATGCGTGTGCCGATGTCATCTCGACTTTTCAGCTCTATGAGCTCTTTTTAGGCAGGCTGAGGGCCGGTGCCACACCGCAGAAGAAACCCGGCGCTATCTCTGATCTCGAAACCCTTTTCTTCACTATGGAAATGCCGCTGGAGCCGGTTTTGACAGCTATGGAGTACACAGGCATCAGCATCGATGAGCCGTTCCTCGCCCGCATGTCTCTGGAGCTGGGCGAAGAGATCAAGGTGCAGGAAAATGTGATCATTTCTACTGCCGGGCATTTTTTCAATGTTAATTCACCGGCGCAGCTGTCGAACGTGCTGTTCACGGAAATGGGTATCAAAAAAACGAAGCGGACCAAGACCGGCTTTTCGACCGATGCGGACAGCCTGGAAAAGCTCCGGGGTGAACACCCTATAGTGGAGAATATCCTGGCCTATCGGGAACTCACGAAACTGAAGTCGACCTATGTCGATGCACTTCCTCCTCTTGTCCGGCCGCGCACCGGCCGTATCCATACGTCCTACAATCAGGCGGTCGCGGCGACCGGACGGTTATCCTCGTCCAATCCGAATCTGCAGAACATCCCGACGCGGACGCCGCTGGGCAACGAGATACGCAAGGCCTTCATCGCTGCTGAGGGGTATGTCCTGCTTTCCGCTGACTATTCCCAGGTGGAATTCCGGATCCTCGCGCACATGGCCCAGGACATGCAGATGATCGAGGCGTTCAAGTCTGGTGTTGATTTTCATACGTCGACGGCTGCGAGTGTCTTCAATATCTACCCTGAACAGGTGACCAAGGCACAGCGCAGTTCGGCCAAGACCGTTAATTTCGGAGTATTGTATGGACAGTCAAAATACGGACTTTCCAAACAGCTCGGGATCTCGCAGGAGGAGGCCGGCGCTTTTATCCAGGCATTTTTCCAGGGCTTTCCCGAGGTCGGTGCCTTCCTAGAAAAGCTGAAGCTCGAAGCCCGGACCAAAGGATACGTCTCGACGCTTCTGGGCCGGATCCGTCAGATACCTGAGATCAACAGTCCTTCTGTGATGGAACAGCAGGCCGCAGAACGTATGGCGGTCAATATGCCGATCCAGGGGACCGCGGCTGATATTCTGAAGATCGCCATGATCGCGGTGCATGACGATCTGGTCTCACAGGGGCTCACCAGCCGCCTGATCCTCCAGGTCCACGACGAACTCGTGCTCGAAGTGCCGGACCACGAGATCGAACGGGTGCAGGCTCTGGTGGGCGACCGCATGGAGCATGCCTGTCAGCTGCTGGTGCCTCTGAAGGTCGACATCGCGATGGGCCGGAGCTGGGGGGAGATGCACGAAGTCTGACGTATGAAGTAGGAAGCAGGATAAAAAACCCAGGACAATGCCTGGGTTCCATCAGTTTGCTTCTATTGTCACTGGTCTGCTAGCGTTTATCGAGATATTTGTCGATCTTGTGTTTCTGTTCTTTGGTACAGCTGGTCAGGAACGTATCGAAGAATTCGAGAAAGGTTTCTTCGGAGGTGGTCTCAAAGATCTTGACGATTTGCTCAGGGGACGCAAATGCCTGTAGAATGGCTATTGCACGCTCCAGGAAGAATTCCGGATGGAAGTGCATGGTGGATTCCAGCTTGGTGCGCTGTCCTGCCGGCAGATTGCACAGGAGATTTTTCAGTGTCTGGACGTAGACTGCACTTTCCAGCCTGCTGATGAGCGCATCATGTTCGTCTTTCGGGAATTCAGCGGTCTTCAGGATCTCGACGAACAGGGTTTTGGAATCAACTCGTTGTGAAACGTAGTGCATGGTTTGATCTGCCTATATATTGGATGCAGAGATAGTCTGTGACATGAGATCAAAGGGGGATCTGTTCGCCGGCCGCACACATCTCCTGATCAGCCGCCCCGGCCGCTTGGCCCTGGGGTCCTTGAGCCGGAACTGGAGGAGGCGTTTGATCTTGGAAAGTGAGATCACGGGAAGAGGAGGGATTCCCTGAGGGATGATCTGACGCAGGATCTCACCTGCTTTGTCGACCAGCAACCCTGCCTGGTCGAGTATCGCATTCAGGAAATTGGTCAGGCGGTCCTGCAGGGTCGAGTGAAGCTGTTCGTACGAAGTCTCCTGTTGTGCGTCCATGAAGTACCTTTTGTTCCCTGACTAATCACTCCATTATATCGTTTTTTATCACTTTGAGCAACTATGGCGTCCAAAGAAGAAATTGAGGCCGTCAAGAACCGTCTGACCATCATTGATGTGGTCCAGAGCTATGTTCCGCTCAAAAAAGCCGGCAAGAACCTTCAGGCGCTCTGCCCGTTCCATTCAGAAAAATCACCGTCCTTCATGGTCAATCCCACCCTGAATATCTACAAATGCTTCGGGTGCGGGGAGAGCGGGGACATTTTCACTTTTGTGCAGAAGATCGAGAACTGCTCCTTTGGTGAAGCATTGGAATTGCTGGCGTCCAAAGCCGGCGTCCAGCTTTCCTATCAGAAAAAAGACCAGGCGGCTGATGACCGGCGGGCACAGCTTTTTGACCTGAACCGCATCGCCGCAGACCTGTTCCATTCGCTCCTGTTGACGAGTCCATCAGCGCAGAAAGCTCGGGACTACGTACAGAAACGAGCGATCACGACCCAGATGCAAAACCAGTTCCTGCTGGGATATGCGCCTGACAGCTGGGATACTCTTCTGCGGCACTGTACCGCCAAAGGCTTCAGTCTCACGACACTGGAGCAGATAGGGCTGGTCGTAAAGAGTGAGAACGGGGAACGCCACTATGACCGTTTCCGCGACCGGCTGATGTTCCCGGTATTTGATCAGCGGGACCGTGTCTGTGGTTTTTCCGGCAGGGCGCTTTCGGAAGACCACAGCGGCGGAAAGTACATCAATTCACCGGAGAGCGAGCTGTTCCACAAGAGCGAGCTCCTGTACGGTCTTAACTTTGCCCAGAGCGCGATCCGTCTGGCGGGCGAAGCGGTCATAGTCGAGGGCAATGTGGATGTGATCTCCCTGCATCAGGCGGGCAGCGCCAACGTCGTCGCTCCGCTCGGGACAGCGCTGACCGCATCTCAGCTGCGTCTGGTCAAACGCCAGTCGACCAGGATCTTTCTCGCCTTTGATGGCGACAGTGCAGGTATGAAAGCGACGGTGCGCAGCCTGGCTCTTGCGGAGAACGAGGGACTCGATATTCGTGTCATTCAGCTGCCGCCTGGCAAAGATCCAGATGCCTGTATCCGCGAGGACCTCGGGATCTGGATGAAGGCAAAGAACAGTGCATTGCCTGTTCTGGAATATCAGCTGGAAACGGTATACCGCAGCCATGACCTGTCGGGCAGCATCGGCAAGAGCAGTGCCGCCAAAGCTGTGCTGGCCCTGATCGCTCCGCTCCAAAGTGCGGTCAGCCGTATGTTCTATCTCGAAAAGGCCGCAAGGCGTCTCTCTACGCCGCTGGCGACGCTTATGGAAGAACTTGACAGAGCCGATCCAGCCAGGACCTTTCAGTCCAGGCCAAAAGAGCCCTCGATCTCTATCCTTGATCCGACGGAGGTGGAGCTTCTCAGGCTGATCATGGCCCATCCGCATCTGCTTCCCCGGATCACAGTGATCGATCCGGGATGGTTCGGATCATCTGAAACCAGAGCGGTTTTTGATGCCTTGCGGTCAGAAGCTCAGCAGGGCTTCAAATCCGAGGATTTTTATGCTAAACTTCCACCTATACAGCAGGATATCCTGTCTGGAGCGGTTTTTGCGTGGCAAGGAAATAGCCAAAGCGAGCTCAGCTGCGACGAGGAATATAGCGCTGTTGTTTCCAGGCTGGAATACAAAGCGATACGCCGTGAACTGCTGAGCGTGGAAAAAGCCGTACAGGAAGCTGAGGCGGACGATGAGAATTCCCCCCTTGGCGACCTTTTGACCCATCAGCAGTCATTGAAGATCCGGCTATCAGAACTAGACCACAGGGCAGAGCAAAAGGAGAATTGACGGATGCCAACCAAGAAGGTCGAAAAGACATCAGCCAAAGCCGAAATCATTCAAAAGAAAGTGGCGAAAGCTGTTGTGAAGAAAACCTTGGCCCCAGTAGATACAGTACCAGTCAAAAAAACGGCTGTTGCTAAGGAGCTCAAGGCAAAGAAACCAGTACCGGCAGATGCTGAAAAGCAGGAGAATGAGCTCAAAACCACACTGCAGTTCACTGAAGAAGCCAGTGTCGCCGCCGATCCAGCCCCGGCGAAAAAAACCTCTCTCAAGCATGCTGATTCCGACCCTTCTATCCCGATGGAACTGGTCGAAGGTGCCGAGGAGGCTATGGCTGCTGGCTTCCCTGTAGCGCATGTACTCACGGATGAGGAAGCCATCGAACAGCTGATCTCTCTCGGTGGGGAACAGGGCTTCATCACTCAGGAAGATATCATGGAGATCTTCCCTCAGGCTGAGGAAGATATTGCCAAGCTTGATGAACTCTATACCCGGCTGATCGAGGCAGATATTGACGTTGTGGATGTCGACAATAAGTCTCTTCTGGATAATATTCCCGGCGGGCTTGGTGAAGATGGCGTCGCTGTGGCTGTTGAACGTGAAGCTGATGAGATGCGCGTCGATGATCCGGTCCGCGTCTATCTGAAGGAGATCGGGCGGGTCTCGCTGCTCACCGCGGAGATGGAGGTCAATCTCGCCAAGCGCATCGAAGCCGGTGAAGAACGCGCCCGTCAGGCCCTTACTGAGGCCAACATTCGACTCGTCGTTTCTGTGGCCAAGAAGTATATCGGGCGTGGGCTCTCTCTTCT
>CAYOQW010000085.1:0-6137 GCA_964406175.1 uncultured Candidatus Saccharibacteria bacterium | reverse complement strand
AACTCAATTGCCGGACCTGCATCCCTGACCGTTGTTGTCAGCCCTGTTATTCTGCTATCCCTGCGGAGGCAGGGATCTACTGGTAATCTATCAAACTGGTCGAATATTCAAGTCCTCCAGGGGATTCCCCGGCCTTGCGAGGCTCGCTAAGAGCGGCTGCCTTCGCAGGAATGACAGAAAAAATACAGAAATGACAGCGATACAATTTACAGTCTATACAGCGTGATCCCGTTGGCGGTCGACAGCGGTTCCAGCTGCTCGAGCAGCGCACCCCAGTTGCGTATCGCACCGACCATATCGTCCTCAGTACTTTCCGAAATGATGTAGGTCACCCCGAGATCCTGCAGGTAGGTTCGAAGTGCCTCAGGGCTTTCGTACCGGTCATACACGATGAGGTCCTGCTGATCAGGCCGGCCGTTGATCAATCGTCTGTCCAGATAATACCACCCGAACTCCCCGACCAGAAGTACTGTGGCGTTCTCCGGCAGTTCCCGGTTGGCATAGGCATACAAAGGATATTCCGGCATTTTGAGTGCATCAGGATACAACGGCTCTGCTGCCTGGGACAGATAGAGCGAGGCGTCTGAACCAACTATACCGGTGAGCCGGGGCTTCATGACCTTGGCCACGATCGCGGCATTATAGCCCAGAGCCAGGATGATTGCACCGATGAGGGCCCATTTCAAAACAGCGTGGCCTGCCTTGGTGGCAGCTTGCAGCCGCGGACCCAGCAGGACCAGCAGGACCGGTACGATGATGAGAGCATGCCTCGTGTCGTTCAGGTCGAACAGCAGCAGCCACAGCGCATAAAAACTGAAGAACCACCAGCCGAACATGCGGGCCCAGACACCCTGTGCCGTGCGCAGCTGCACCAGCCAGAACAGGGGGAACAGCGTCAGCACGAGCGGACCCAGCCGGGGTGCATCCCCGCCGAACTGTTCCGGTGCAAAGGTCATGAGCACAGGGCTGATCACGATGAACCAGAGACGGTCGACCATCTGGAGAGCCAGATCCTGATTGAGCACGATAAAGAACAGGAGAGCCAGAGTGATGACCACGACGCTCACGATCGCAGCGATCCGGGGTTTTTTGTGCGCCACGCGCTCGATCGTATCCAGCGCCAGATCGCCGATGACGGCGAACGAGGCCAGGATGAGGAATCCGAACACCAGCCGTTCTGGAGTGATGAGAGCGGCAAAGAACGGCCAGATGGGATTTCCCTTCACGATCAGACCATGGAGATACCAGGGCGCCGCCGTGATACCGGCAATAGCTGTCGCACCCAGCGCCCGATGGTAGGCAGGCCGGGCTCCCAGGCCCTGCCGCGCGATGACGTACACCATGACCGGCAGCAGCGGGAAAAAAAGAATGTTCGTGACCTTGCACCCGACGGCCATACCGAGGAACAGGGCTGACAGGACCAGATACCGGATCCGGGTGCTGCCGGAGAAGAGATAGATGAAATAGCACCCCAGCGTGAAATAGAACCAGCCCTGGATATCGACCAGGCTCTCGTACCCAGAAAACCAGACCGCCGGGATCGACCCCAGGACCAGTACCGCCCATGGTATCGAGGACTTGAACAGCTGCCGGCTCCAAACGGCCATCACACCGATCAGCCCGATCAAGTAGAGCAGTGGCAGTACCTGAGCCGCCCGGGCAAATCCCAGCCACATGAAGAACAGATACTGCATCTGGGGGAACAGCTGGAAAAAACTGCCGTTGATGGTCACCAGCGACTTGATCCCGCCCTCGCGGAGGAACATGTTCGGTATCGCCAGGTGATAGGTATTGGCATCCCAGCCGGTCGAGGGAGCGAGCGCACCGATCAGCGAACCGACCCAGAGCAGCACGACCATCAGTGAAGCGAACCTGGCCCAGAGAGGCAGGGGGGTGCAGAAAGACCAGACGGCACGGAACCCTTGACCAGCTGACCGCCATAGCGTCCGGCCTGACGGGAGACTGCGGAGCCCGATGACGCTGACCAGGCACAGGAACGCCCAGGGAAGCCAGATCAGACTGTACCCCTGCAGAAATCCGAAACCCAGCGTCGCGTAGGATACGATAGCCCAGCCCAGTGCCGCCGCCGCAAATGGACGGATATCCCTAGGCACCTGCAGATGCGTAGCCAGCCGGCTGCCGCAGAGCGCGACCAGCAGAAAAACCAGAACCGCGACGACCAGACTAAGTACGCTGATGAGCAAGTCCTACTCCGCTTCAGAACCTGGTTAGAAAACGCTGCACCATCGGCAGCTTTGAGAGGAACACCGCGTAATACGCGGCAGAACAACCCGCGACCCAAAAGATCAGCAGCCAGGCGGTCCGTCTGCCTATGGGCCTGCTGCCTGAAAAAGGCGTAGATTCCTGCATATCAGTCTTCATGCGGCCAGTCCCGTAAGTTACCTGACCGCAGTATACCAAATATTCGTCAAGTGACCATCCGGTCTCTGCTCCTGTTCATGTGGAGTATGAACCTCCCATTGTGAAAGAGCCTGCCCCCGACCCGATCGGGGGGAGGCAGGAGGGATTTGGCTAAGGCTCATATCCTCTGTCTTCTGCTGTCCTCAGATTCTAACCCCTCCCGCCTCCCCTTACTCTATGGGGAGGTAACAAAATACCCGCTCTTTTGGTAAAAAAGTAGGCTGAGTTTACGCTCCGGCGCGTCGGGCATCGGAGTGTGCGTTACACCACCTGATAGACGAAAATCGTATCCCCGATCCGCTGGACCAGCCTGCGGTCCAGGTGGTCATACCGCTGGCTTGAGAGCAAACCGGTCTGGTACTGATTGTTCTGCAGCACCTGCACTGATACGGCAACATAGTCACCCGGCTTTAGATTGGGCGACTCCAGGATACTGTAGGGGATGACCCGGTCACCGAAGTAATACTCCAGGTCGGACGGGGTGAAAAGCTCGGCATAGATCGGCCCGACGGGTTCGTCGCGGACCCACCTGGCCAGCCGCTTGATATCCTGACCCCAGTCGTAGTTCGAGTCGGTCGCGATCTGGTAGCCAGCCTCGCGGCCGCCGCCAAACGTATTGTAGGTGCTCAGATAGCCCGGGAAGCTGAGAAGCGAAGCGGCCAGCATGCCGCTGACGGCCAGGCCGGTAGCGATCTTGAACGGCGTGAACCCTGCGATACGCACCGTATGGCAGGCGGTCAGGGCATACGCGGTCAGGAGTGATGCCCCCAGGATGAACGGGAACAGGTGCCTGAGTCCGATATTCAGGCTCTGGTCGATAGCGACCATCCCGTAGAGATAGACGTAGGCGACCAGCAGCAGCAGAAAACTGTTGGAGAACAGGCCGGCCAGCGCCCTCGACTTCTTCTGTATGAGCAGGTACGCACCGGCCCCGGCCGCCGTGGCATTGAGCGCGAGTAGACCGAGCGGAAGTTTGGTGAGGTACAGGACCGGAAAATACCAGGCTCCGGCACCCTCGGCCTGATAGAGACTGCCCAGGAAGTAAGTAGACTGCGAAGGATGGTCCAGCCTCCAGAGCACCATGCAGAGCCCGATAAGGTACTGGACAAGACCACGCCCCAGCACCCCGGCCGCAGCCAGAGACTTCAGCAGGCCCGAGCCCCCTACGGGCAGGAAATCGAGATTGTAGTACCGGTCGATCAGAATACCTATTTCAGCCGCCTCACTGTTGCGCACATGGAACGCATACACCAGTACGACCAGCCCGGCAGAAGCTACCAGAAGCAAGGCGAACCGCCACAGGAACGACCTGATGGACCAGCGGACCCCCCTGCTCTGCACCAGGAAGATCAACCCGCCGAGGAAAAGCACCGGTATCACCGCGATGGAAGAGAACTTTGTCAGCAGCGCGGCCGCGAGCCAGCCGACGGTCCACCAGAACTGACTCTGTGACCGTCCCTGTTTCGCCAATAGCTGGAGATACAGCGCAAAAGACGCCAGCGTCAGCAGCTGGAGCAGGGAAGACATCATATCGGTCGCGATGAGCGGCAGATGGGCCAGCGTGAACGGGGATAGCGTCATGAGCAGCAGCCCCAGAAGGGCGATCCTCTCGCCCGTGAGGCGGCGTACGTACCAATAGAGACAAAAGAGCAATGCACAGTTGGTCAGGCAGATCATACCCCGGCCCAGCAGCGCCAGCAGGTCAGCATCATTACCCATGGAGAACAGCAGCTGAGAGCCATACAATCCAGACCCGTTCTCCAGCTCCAGCAGTCTCGGGAACTGATACGGCGAGACGAGGGCGATATCGATATCCTCGATCGAGGTGTAGGCACTGCTCTCCACTATGGTCGGATGCCGGATGTTCAGGAAAAGCAGGGGAAGCGCCGCGATATCCTTGGCCAGCGGAGGGTGCTCTGGGTTCAGAAAGTACCGGCCCTCGGTCAGCGCATAGTACCCGCTCCCGAGGTGCGGCACCTCGTCCGAGGTGAGCGAATCGCCGCTCAGGGGATCGTTCCAGAAATTCCCCGCGACCGCCAGGAACGACAGGCAAAACCCGAGCACAATGATAACCACCGCCCAGAGAGTAGCATGCGTGCGGGGTTGTATCGTGCTGATCTGTGTTGTTGGTTTCGTCATTTTAGTCGTAGTTCATACCTCGTACTTCGCATGATCCCATCACGTAAGTATACCATGACCTGCCCTGTTTGCACCTCCCCCTGCTTTTGACTACACTGCATGTAAAGCCCTAGGATGTCACCCTCTCCTAACCTCCCCCATCGAGGGGGAGGAATAACCTACTCTAGTTCGATTTCCCCGCCCCTGGTGGGAGGCCGCCCTTGGCGAGCCTCGCTGAAGGCGGGGGACGCCTTCTGAGGCACGGGGAGGGGGTTCTGCTCCCTCTGTCTTCACTTCAAAAGCCACCTATGCCCCCATCTCCCTCTCCAAAAACCTTCACCCTCCATCCATCTGCCCTCACGGCGGTCCTGTTCCTGTTGGCCCTGCTGCCGCGTGCGATCCTGGGCTGGTACTTTCCTCAGTTCAATGGCGATATCGCCCGGGACGCCTATGTACTGAAGGACGTGCTGAGCGGCCAACTCGTGCTGGTCGGCCCGCATATCAGCCGCGTCGGCGACGTCTTCCCGCATCTGGGACCGCTGCTCTACTACGTCATGCTCCCGTTCCTCTACCTCAGCCGCTTCCAGCTGCCGCAGCTGGGCAACATACCGGTTGTCGTGCTCGACTCTCTGGCCTCGGTCCTGCTGTTCAGACTGATCTGCCGTCGGTACGGTACCCCGCTGGGCCTCATGGCTTGGATGTTCTATGCCATTTCGGCCAACAACGTATTCTGGGGCAGTTTTTCCTGGAACGGCAACTACGGCCCGGCCATGGTCATCATCTGCTCGTTTCTGATCGAAAATCTGGCAATGCCCGAAGTACCAGGGAACAGAGAGGAAGTACGAAGTAAGAAAAAAACCAGGTTCCTGCTCGCCTTATGCCTGGTCTCGCTCACCCACATGCACCTTATGTTCTGGTGTTTCGTGCTGCCTGGCCTGGTGCTCACTATCAAAAACAAACTGGGTATCTGGAAAATATTTCTTCTGCTCGGCTCCGTGAGCCTGCTGCCGTTGCTGCTGGCAGAGGTCCAGAGCGGCTGGGCCAATACCCAAGCCTTCATCACCAGCCAGCAGGTACTGCCAGCGAACTGGCCTTTTCACAATCTGCTCTATCTCTACCAGACCGTGATGGCGTCATTCTTCTGGCAGGACAAAATGCACCGGGACCTGAACGCCATCAACCCGGGCTGGAACGTCTTTTTTCTCAGTTCCCTCCTCTTTGTCGTCCTCACCGCAGCCGGTCTGATCATCCTGCTCCGCCGGAAAAAGAAGGATATCGTCCTCCTCTGCCTGCCGGCGATCGCCCTGCTTCTCCTGTTCCCAGCCCGGCTCAATGCCGAGCGCTACTGGCTGTTCGTGACCCTGCCGCTCGGCATCACCGCACTTTCGGCCCTGATCGCAGTGCTGTGGCGGCAGCGGACCGGGATCTTGGCCGTCTATGTCCTGCTGGCGGTGTTCCTCGGCTATAACATCCCCGTCACCCGCCAGCTGCTGAAAGACGTCTCTGCCGACCGCTATCAGATAAACAGCACGGTCATGGTCAGCATCCAGGAGACCAGACGCAGGTCGGAGGCGCTTCTGGCGGGATCGGAACAGCGA
>CAYOQW010000084.1:0-6210 GCA_964406175.1 uncultured Candidatus Saccharibacteria bacterium | reverse complement strand
GGTCACGCAGCCGGGCCATGGTGGGATGGATGCCGGAGTCGATGAGCGTCTCTACCTTTTCGCCTTCATGGTCTGAGAGCGGACGGACGAGGTCGACACTGCCGATGGGGACGACCTTGACCGCATTGCCGGCATAGGCCAGCCCTGCGATCTCGCCGCTGCGGACATCAGCCAGCGTGATGTCCCGTTCGACTGTTTTGAGCCCAAGACGGGGAGCCATATGGGTGATCACGTAGTTCAGCACAGTTCCGCCGAGGCGGTTGACCCGCATGGGGGTGTAGACGAGCGTTTCACCGTCCTTCAGCACTCCGAAGATCTCTTCGCCGGGGCCGTCAGAAAAGGCACCATATTTCACGAGGTCGTCGAAGCTGTTGACCGAAAAATCCTGCTGGCCATCGCGTATACCGTAGGGCGCGAGGTAAACCAGTTCGTCATAGTTCATGGAACGGGCGATATTGCCATCAGACGCCGCGGCACCGTAGTTGGAAGCGTGTTTGCCTTTGATGGGGAACATACGGCGGACGCCGGTGATGACGGCTTTCACGCCGCCTGTCTGATAGACACGCTCTGCATCGGGGAAGTAGCTGCCCCAGCGGAAGATGATATTGCTGGCTTCGATCGAGTAACCGGGTTTGAAGCTCACACCCCAGGGTCCGACACCAGGACCGGCAGCCGGTCTGATATAGGCACGGGTGGGCTTGCCGTCATCGCTCATGAGGATATCGGTCCCGTGGACCGCGACGATATCAAGCATGGACTGGGAGAACTGTTCGATCGGTACGGGCAGCTCAAAACCGCGGTTCTGCATGGAGCGGACGAAACGGGCCATGCGGGGTTGATGGAGGACGACATTGATGCCGGTGATAGTACCCGTGGCATCGACGACCGGCTCTGCACTGGAGCCTTCGAAAATACCGGTACCATAGTCGCCGCGGTGCTGCTGATTGGGTGCCTGGTTCAGCGATGAGTGGGGCGGGCACATCACCATCTGACCGGGAGCGACAGGGGAGGTGCGTACGACGTATTTGCTGCGGGCCCAGCTTTTCTTGACCAGGTCGGCATAGCCGATCTTGGCATCATCGAGTGATTCTTTCCAGCCGGTCAGCGAGGTCTTGTACTGTTCCTGCCAGGACTTCACCTGTTCTGCTGTGGGTATCATGGAGAGCTCCGCTACATGAAAAAAATACTGGGGCGATTGTACTGCAACCGTTTCAGCACGGCAATGGTCCGTTCTTCGTGGTACTGCCTGGAGTCAGGGAGAACTAGAATTTCTTATTGGCCAGGAGTTCAGAAAGCAGCGTGAGGTCATCGAGGACCAGCTGGGGGAGCAGGAAACGCTGTCGAACAAATTCGCGGCCTTTTGTACCCATTTCCCGAGCTTTGTCAGTGTCTGACAGCAGTTCTATTGTTCGTTGAGCAAACGACCGTACATCATCCGGCTCGATCAGATAGCCGGTATATCCGTCCTTGATCTGGAGCACAATGCCACCGACCCGAGAGGCAATGACCGGTGTACCTTTCCATAAAGCCTCAGTCACGGTCAGACCAAAGCCTTCACGCAGGGATTTCTGGATCACGACATTTGCACGCCGCTGCAGGGCATTGACCAGCTCATGATTGGCGATCGTGATCAGGATGACCTCATCCGGGCCGAATTCCTTTTCAACACGGGTCTTGATGCGTTCGTATATTTCCAGACCCTCCGGATCGTCAGTTGCCATGTTTCCGCACATGACCAGACGGCAATCGACTTCCTTTTTTACTTCTTTGAAAACATCGAGTACCCCATCCGGGTCTTTCCATTTGTCGAACCGGGAGATCTGGGTGATAAAGGGTTTGTCCAGTGGTACCTTGAAAGAGGAGAGGCAGCTGTCGACCTCTTCATGGGTCATATCGCGGTTCTTGAGCGATAGAGGGTCAATGACTGGATGAATGATGGTCGTAGGTACTTTCAGGTCAGGCGGGATGTAATCTTCTTTGGAAACAATGACTTTCTGATAGTGCTCGGTAAATGGTTTCAGATAATTCCAGATCATCTGATTGGGTGAGGAAAGATCGATGTGGCAACGCCATGCCCAGGGCTGGATCTGCGGCAGGAACATCACCAGTGGCATGGGCTGCGGGTCATGGATGATGACCGCATCGTGGCTCAGGTGCGTATAGCCAGCATAATTCTGGTTGGTGTGGATATAGATCTCTTTCTCCTGTTCAGACAGTTCAACAGGTTCGCCCTGGAGGCCGTTGTGGAATTTTTTGGTAATGGCAAAAAAATCAGGGGTGCCGTGGAGGATCCGCCAGCCGCACCGGATGCCGATATCGTTGAAGAGAGGAATGAGTGACGACAGGATCTCGGCAACGCCGCCGCCCATATACGTCGAGTTGATATGCACGATATGGGCATTTTTGAGTCCTTTGGCTTTTGCCCTGATCTCCTCTATCAGCGAGTCATCGACGATCCCTGCATAATCATCCAGTTTTCTCATGGCTGATGAGCTCCTTTAATAGTTCTCGCAAGTCGTGGTTATTGGGTACCTGCAGCGAGGCCGACGATGGTTCGAGACCGACCTTGATAGAATATGCAGTTTTGGGCACAGCATTGAACATATGTTCATCGGTACGGTCGTCACCGGCAGTCAATATGAAATCCCAGTCAGCTTTTTTGAGCCACTCTTCTACGGCACTGCCCTTATTGACCCGCGATTGCTTGATCTCGATGACTTTTTTCCCTTCCAGGACCTCAAGTCCGTAATTGCCCGTCAGATGCAGGAGGGCGTCCTTGAGCTCGCTCGCCCTTGTCGCTCCTGTTTCCGGATCGGCACCCCTGTAGTGCCAGGCGAGCGATACTTCTTTTTTTTCGATCAGGGATCCGGGCGTCCTGTCGAGGTACAGTTCCAGGATGGGAAGGATCTTTTCTTTCCATTCGGTGGAAGCCACGTCCATAGTGGTCCATTTGCCGCTCAGGCCCTTGCTGAACGCACCGTGTTCCGCACTCAGACCGACAGGCAGTTTCCCAAACCATTTGTTCAGGGTCCGTTTGCTCCGGCCGCTGACGATGACGACTTCGTTTTGCTGGTCGTCACTGAGCATCTTCAGCAGGTGGACGAGTTTGCTGTCGGGGTGTGCAACCGATGGGGTAGGGGCAAAGGAGACCAGGGTCCCGTCGTAGTCCAGGAGAAAGAGTCTCTTTTTGGCTTTGCCATAGTGTTTTTTGATCTTTGCCTGTATAGAGGGGGTCAGCTGCATGTTCTCAAATGAGACCTGCAATGCCTTGATCCGGTCCAGATCGTCCATGAATTCATGAGCCCATTTGACGATATGATGCTGTTTGAGCCTTTTCTGCATGACCCGGTTGCGTTTGATCTGTTCTTTTCTGGGCATGGACAGGGCTTCCAGCAGGGCACCAATCATTTCCTGCTCATTGTTCGGGTTCACGATGACCGCTTCGCCGAGCTCTCTGGCCGTGCCTGCTTTTTCGCTCAGGACGAGGACACCGGTACCGTCCGGTCTGCTGGCGATGTATTCTTTGGCGATCAAATTCATGCCGTCCTTCAGCGGGGTCACCAGGGCGATATCAGAGGCGCGGTACATGGCGATCAGGTCCGGCAGGCCAAATGACCGATAGAAATAGTGGATCGGCGTCCAGCCTATGGTGCTGAACTTGCCGTTGATCCGACTGATGCGTTCATCCACTTCCTGCTTCAATTCCCGATACTTGGAAACATCGGTACGCGAGGGGACGATGATCAGCATGAGCGTGGCTTTTTGCCGGTAATGAGGGTGTTCTTCCATCAGGCTTTCGTAGGCGGTCAGTCGCTGCAGAATGCCTTTGGTATAATCGAGTCTATCAGTGGACAGTATGATATGCTCACATTTCATCTGTTCCCGGATGTTTTTGGCTTTTCTGCCAGTGCTGAGGCTTTTGGCGGTTTTGGCGAAATAGTCATAATGAATGCCAAGCGGGAAAACACCAGCTTTGATCAGACGGTCTTTGACCGGTATGGTCCCGTCCAGACCATGTTCGTACCCGAGCAGCCGCCGGACACTAGCGAGAAAGTGCTGGAGGTAATCATGGGTATGAAATCCTACCAGGTCGGCCCCGAGGATCCCTTTCAGAAGCTCGTCCCGCCAGGGGAGCTGTTCAAATATCTCAGCAGGCGGGAAGGGAATATGGAGAAAAAAACCGATCTTGATACCCGGCAGATGCTCTCTGAGCATCGACGGCAACAGAAAAAGTTGAAAGTCATGGATCCAGATCGTGTCGTCAGGCTTGGCGATGGTGAGTATTTCGCGGCAGAACCGCTGATTGACCCGTCTGTAGGCTTCCCAGAGATCTGTTTCATACTCGGCGTACTGGGTGAAGGCATGGAATAGCGGCCAGATCGTTTTATTGCAGAAGCCATAGTAGAACGTATTGATGTCGTTCTCGTTTAGAAAGATCGGATGTATGCGGCTGGTTTTGCTGAGTTCCAGTGTCAGGCTGGCCTTTTCTTCCTTGGTGAGCTGTTCAGACGCTATACCGGACCATCCGATCCAGATACTATCGTAGTCGCGATAAAATGAACTTAGCCCAGTACCCAGGCCGCCGGCACTGTGGGTGATCTTCAGCTGCTGTTCATGCCTGGTCACATGTACGGGGAGTCGATTCGAGACTATCAATAGCCTGCCCATGGGTGAACACCTGGAGATGAAAGTTAGCTCAATTATTGTACTACATAGCGCCAGACGGGCAAAACTGTTCACTTTGGCCGGCGTGGACCGTGAACCGCGGACGGTATGATGCTATGCAAGCCCTCTGCACATGGTGTAGCATCATGCATGCTTCATGTTGTATAATGATATGAACTGCTTAGCGAATAACCAAACAAAAATACAACCAGTTTTGGAGTTCCACAGGATGGACACTATCCCTTCAGTTGCTATCAAACTCGTCTTTGCCTTTATCCTCGGGGCCGTCATCGGGCTGGAACGGGATGCCTCGCATTCTGAGAAGTCCACGCTGGAACACAAGATCCCGCACTCGGTCGCGGGGCTGCGGACATTTTCGCTGATCGCGGTTTTAGGTTCGCTGGCAGGTATTCTGAGCCCTTCCTATTCCCTGATCGCTCTGGCCCTGATCGCCGCTGTGTTCCTCATGATCGTCGTGTTCTATGTGCTACAGAGCTATCGCTCGGGCGATCCGGGCATGACAACCGAAGTGGTCATGCTCTACTGCTGCATACTGGGCTTCCTGATCAGCGTGGATGTACTGCCCATGCAGCTGCTCATCGCCATGACCATCCTGCTGGTCCTCGTCCTCTCGCGCAAGGACGAGATACGCAAACTGACCTTTGGTCTGCACCGGGCTGAGCGGAACGCGTTCATCAGCTATGCGCTCATCGCCGTGGTCATCCTGCCGTTCCTTCCGAACCGGGGATTTGCATTGAGCGATATCCATGGGCTCGAGCCGATCCTGGCTAATTACGGTATTTCACTCGGAGCTTTTTTCACGACCGAACTGATCAATCCCTCCAAGCTCTGGCTCATCGTCGCTCTGATCACCGGCATCGATATCGCCGGGTACATATTGAGCCGGGCGGTAGGGAAGACCAAGGGCAGGCTGATCTCCAGCTGTGTTGGCGGTATCGTATCCTCGACGGCGACCACGCAGGCGATAGCTCAGCAGAGCAGGAAGTCTTCATCCGTTGACTCGCTGGTCTCGGCCGCTGTTTTTTCCACCATGTTCAGCTTTTTCACGGTCATGGTGCTGGTCGGAACCATCAATGGTTCACTGCTCGTCCACTTGACCCCGACTATCGCCTGCATCATGTTCACTTGCGCGGTAGTAGGTGGTTTTTTTGCCTGGAAAGCCAAGAACGGGAAGGAAAAGGATACGGATATCACAGCTGACACTGCTGAAGGACAAAAAGAGATCTTTTCGCTCAGACCGGCACTTGGCTTTGCACTCCTGTTCATGTGTGTCCGTATCATGACCGCGGCGGCTCTCGTCCTCATCGGGCAGAAAGCGTTCCTTCTGGCTTCAGCCTTGACGGCGCTTACGGGCATCGATGCTGCTACGATCAACGTCGCAGAACTTGCAGGCGGGGCTATTTCCTATCAGACCGCTGTGTTCGCGTTCATCCTCATCAATGGGGTGAACATGCTGGCCAAATCGGTGTACAGCTTCCTCCAGGGCAAACGGGAATTTGCGATCAAGTTCGGGGCCAGTATGCT
>CAYOQW010000083.1:0-6211 GCA_964406175.1 uncultured Candidatus Saccharibacteria bacterium | reverse complement strand
ATGCAGGGAACACCGGTACTCATACGGGTGTGTGGTCGCGCCTGAGCGTGAACGGCGGGACCGTAGGGTCATTGACCGACTTCACGGCAGATTCGCAATATGGCACCACTGGTTCGGTGACGGGAAGGACCGGTCTGCTCGTCAGAGATTTTAATCGCAATGCAGGCCAGAGCCTGGGCAATCAGTTCGGGATCTACATCAATCCCCTGGGTGCAGGCCAGACGGATAATTTTGCTCTTTACACTGCTGGAGCTACCAAGTCGTACTTCGGCGGCAGTGTCGGTGTAGGTACCACCAGCCCTTTGGACAAACTGGATGTGGCCGGCGTGATACGCGGAACTGGATTCAATTTTCCGTCTTCGCCGCTCGGCGGCCTCTACGGTTCGTATCCTGCGGTCAATGCCAATAGCCGCAGCTTCATCTACTCTATCAATACGGCGTACGCCACGGTCGCCAATCACTATGGTATCGCCTACGATCAATTGAACAATTCCATCTGTATCGAGGGGAACAGCAATTGCAATGTCAGACTGAGCATGGACGGAGCGTCGAACAGTACTTTTAATCTCGGCAATGTCGGTATCGGGACCACGACCCCGGTCTACAAGCTGGACGTGAACGGGACCGGACGGTTCGTGATGGACCTGACAGCGGACAGTGGCATCTACCTCGGTGGCGTGCGTCGTACCACCTGGCCACAGGAGCTCTGGGCCGACCATCCGGCTGCGAACTATATTTCCAATCAGACCGTTGGTATCGATCACAATACGGTGCAGGTCTACGACAACGGCGGTATCGTGATGACCGGAGCCTTGGGTATCGACGGCGATATTTATGACAGCTCAGACGGCACTATCGCTACGCCGGGGATATTCAATGTCAACGACATACGCGACTATGGGGGCGGTAATCTCGTTCTTCAGGTGGATGGCGGTGCTGTCGGTGTTGGGACTGCCACGCCAAGAGCCAATACCGTATTGGATGTGGCGGGTATGGTCGGGGCGGGGAGAGCGGGAGTAGCTGGTACGTTCCTCAATACAGAAGTGCAGGGGATCTGGTCTATCGCTCCTTCCTACCGGATTGATACAGCACTGAATACTTTTGGTAATGCATATGGGATGGGCTATTCCGTTGGGACTGTTTCAGGCAAGGGGGTCGCTACGATGGGTCATCAGATCGACTTCTTAGAGAACGGAGTGGTCGGAGCAGCCATCGGGTTGGCCGGTCAGGGATATTTTGCCGGTAATGTCGGTATCGGCAGCACGACACCGGCACAAAAGCTTGATGTCATCGGTACGACCAGAACGACAGATCTTCAGCTCACCAGCAAACCCAGTTGTAACACGCTAGATACTGACGCGAGCGGGAATGTGGTTTGTGGTGTTGATGAAGGGCTGAAAGGTAGTGGTACCTTGAACTATCTCGCGAAATTCACCCCGGACGGGGTCACCGTAGGGAATTCTCAGGTATTTGATACCGGGACCAATGTCGGTATCGGGACAGCGGCCCCGCTATCCAAGCTGAGCGTGGGAGGACCAGGTTTTGCTGGTGTAGGTGTGTATGGTTCGGGCGGGTATGGTCTGTACGGACAGGGCACCAATATCGGTGTTTCCGGCACGTCCACGACTGGCCGAGGAGGGTATTTCACCTCCGATACGGGCTATGCTCTGATCACGGGGAACGGCAATGTGGGTCTCGGCACAACGACCCCGAGCAATAGAGTCGTTATCGGAGCTGATGCTATCGGTGCCACAGTGGTGCCTGCAAATTCTCTCGCAATTGGTAATTATGCAGGGAACAGTATTCTGAGTCTGGGACAGAGTCCAACGGCCAGGATGTCCCTGGTCTGGGGCTATAATGCCGTTGAGGCATCCTCGTATGGCGCCTTGACGACCATGGGGACCTTGCCTTTGGCGCTGCAGCTGAATGGCGGCAATGTCGGTATCGGCACGACGACTCCTGGTGCAGGACTTACCTACACCGGCACCATGCTGGATGTAAATCAGAATGCCCGCATTCCCTACCTGTACGATACGGCAGCGACGCCGTCTTCCGGCGTGATCGATCAGGTGCTCACCAGAGGTACCAGTGGCGTGGAGTGGAAGGATGCCGGCACCAATGTGGAAAATGGTCTCTACTTTGACAATACAGCCAAAAAGGTCCGCCTGGGAGGACCGCTCATGGAGAATACCTCGATCACGCAGGGTGCCAATTCGTTTACTATCAATAATAACGGTGCCGTGAACACGACGATCAACCTCAGCTCCACTGGTGATTTTGATGTGCAGGATAGCGGCGTCAGTGCTCTGTTCGTAGGGGACAACGGCAAAGTCGGTATCGGGACTGCCACCCCGGCCTACACACTGGATGTCAATGGTTCAGGCCGCATTCCCTACCTGTACGATACGGCAGCGACGCCGTCTTCCGGCGTGATCGATCAGGTGCTCACCAGAGGTACCAGTGGCGTGGAGTGGAAGGATGCCGGCACCAATGTGGAAAATGGTCTCTACTTTGACAATACAGCCAAAAAGGTCCGCCTGGGAGGACCGCTCATGGAGAATACCTCGATCACGCAGGGTGCCAATTCGTTTACTATCAATAATAACGGTGCCGTGAACACGACGATCAACCTCAGCTCCACTGGTGATTTTGATGTGCAGGATAGCGGCGTCAGTGCTCTGTTCGTAGGGGACAACGGCAAAGTCGGTATCGGTACGACGACGCCTGGGCTGAAGCTTCATACCTATGGGATCACCGGATACCCGAGTGCCTTGGGGAGTGCACAGATAAATGGTGCTGCCCGTTTCGAAACCAATCAGGCGATAGCTCTCGATATCGGCAGTGCAAACGCTTCTCCCTGGGGGATGTGGCTGCAGGCGACCGCCAATTCGAATACCTCGTATGTGCCTATGCTCCTGAATCCGAAAGGTGGCAATGTCGGTATCGGGACGACGGCACCAAAAGCTAAGCTGGATGTCGCGGGAGAGGTAAATATTGGCAGCGGGGTGAATACCTATGCCACTACGCCGTCTGGGACTTCTGCCATAACTCTCAATGGTACCAATCTCGCTAGATTGGTCATGAACGACGGAACGGGCAATTTTAGCCAATATCTGAATGCCTATGGTACCTCCGCCGGCACCAATGTATATGCAACAGCGGGTACCGCCAATAAATTTGTGGCAACTGGAGGTGAGTATGGCTTGTATGTGGCACCCAGCGGCCTGGCCGGAGCGGACATCTCCTGGACGGTCGGACTGCAGATAGACAATGCCGGCAATGTCGGCATCGGGACGTCAGCACCAGCTTACAAATTGGAGGTCAACGGGGCCATAAAGTCTGGTTCTCCAACAGCCGTTCTTACAAATCCGCCTCTGGCCAGTACCGGTGGCGCACTGGTCCTGCAGAGTAATGCACCTACGATCTGGCTGCAGGACACTAACCAGATGAGTGCCATGATCCATGTGAACAGTGGCCTGTTCTATGTTCTGAGGGGCGGGTCGGCAAATTCGCTGTCCTGGGCGCTGAATCCTACCGCTGTTGCTCCGGTCTGGTGGCCACTACAGCTCAATATTGACAATGGTGATATTTACCTCGGCGGCAAAACCCATACTCGTTATGCCTACTATTGCAATGGAGCAGATATCGCAGAAAAAACCCAGGCCGTAGAGCCACTGGAACCGGGCGAGGTGGTGTCCCTGGACGAGGTACAGGAAGGCAAGCTTCGCAAGAGCAGAAATGCCTATGAGTTCAATGTGGCAGGCGTGGTCTCGACCAATCCCGGCATGGTTCTGAACAGCGGGGATACACGGGCGGATCAGGAGCGGTCCTACCAGCAGGAGCAGGAGGATGCTGCTAACAACAAGATCCAGCAGGTCGAGGTGGATGGTGTTCCTCTCGCACTGGCCGGCCGAGTCCCGGTCAAGGTCACGACCGAGAACGGGGCGATCAGCGTCGGTGATCTGCTGGTCACGTCGTCCAGGGTGGGTTATGCCATGCGGGGTGATAGAGCGTATATCCGGGACAATCCCGGAGTCGTCCTCGGCAAAGCCATGGAAAGCCTGAGCGAGGGCGAGGGAATGGTCCTGGTACTGATCAGCCTCTAGGCGGTCTGCGGTATCGATTGGCGGGGATGCGATTACAATAGTATCTAGTTGGGGATAGGGTGATGGGAAGATCTCCATATAGTCAGGACGCGAGTGCACGATCAGGAGCGGGAGTGATCTTCCAGACCGCAACGTTTTGCCTGGCCGCTGTCGCCTTGTATGTCGGTCTTTTCATGACGGTTCCTGTGCAGCCGGCCTATGCGGCAGCCTGCAAATTTGATTGCACGTCCGCAGCCTGTCCCGGAGGAGCCGGTAGAGATGGCGATTGTGCCCCAGGAAAGAATGGACAGACGAAGCATTGTTGCGACCGTAGCGGTGGCAGCGACGGCAGCGATGGTTGTTCCAGTGCCTGTGGGGCCTGTTTCGATTGTGATGTCTGTTTTACTATCGGAGACAGGCTGCTTTTAACCGAGCGGGCTCTGGCAGACTTGCCACGCTATAGTTCCGGTGATCAAGGCGACGGTCAGGTCAATGGTGTCACGGTGGCTTGTTCGGTAGCTTTTGCCAAGGCTTTGTCCGACACCGAGACCTGGGGTACGGTGAACCAGGCAGATGCGTCCTCGCTTATGCGACATGCTATCGGGGACACACTTGGGTTGTCCCTGGCGGCTTTTGGGATACCTTCGTTTCTCTTCATTTCTTTTCTGATGATTTTACCGGCGTTGAAAAAGCCGGTAAAAGTTAATATTCTCCTACCACACAGGAGAAGGAAATGAAGAAACTCTCTATTTCTGTCCTTTTTCTGGGGACGTTGACCGCTTTTGCGGTCGGGGCGGTGGCTCTGTGGAAACAGCCGTGGAAGACCAAAGTCGAACAGCCAACGGGTATTCTTGCAGAAACGTTGCTGCTGGAGGGACAGGATATTTCGTTCACTAATAATCTGATCTCAGAAAGTCTGCCTGTTGAGGCCGTGAAAGACTGGAGACCCGACCAAGGAAAGCTGCAATCGCTCAAGGATATGACGACAGGTGAGGTGTTGGACAAGGTCGCCAGCGACAGTCGAGAGTGGATAGAGCAATATCAGGCGGATCTGGGAAATTCGTCTGTCATTGATGGTGTCCAGGAGTCCGTACTGATGTACAGTCTGGCTTCTGCCTATCGACTGACCGGGGACGAGTCGTATCTCTCCGCTTTCCGTCAAGGGGTTGCGTATTTCAAGCCCGTACTTCTGACCGCACAAAGCCCGAGAGGAGAGCTAGTATACTTCCCGGTTAACAATGTGGTCCAGGCCAACGCCATGGCACTTTATGCTCTGGGGTGGCTTGAACTTTCGTCAGCAGGTGTAAAATTGAGCTCAAGCGAGCAACAGGTCCTCACGGGAATGATCGAGTACATTGCTGCTTCAGTAGAAGATACTGGAGTGTTTGATAACTACTATCTCGAATCCAAAGAGATCGGTTGTCGGGAGATGGACTACAATTCCGGTTGGAGTCTGGCTGTCCTGGCCGAAGCCTATCGGGCAACGAAGGATGTATACTACATTGAAAAAGCGGATCAGGCGGCAGATTACCTTTTTGTCACGTATCCCACTGGAGATGGACCAAAGGACAGAGATTTTTATATCGGTGGAGCACGAGCATTGAGAGCCCTTTTTGAGCTCACCGGGGAAGACCGTTATCAGCTATTATTGGTCACGCTGACCCAGGATCTGGCGAACGGTCACCAGTACTATGCAGCTTTCGGTGAGGAAATAGCGGAAAATGGTCTCTTGTACAATAATTTCTTCCTTGGGCTGCTGGACGTTTTTGATTATTTCCAGACCACTGATCCCTCGGCGGCCGAGGATTATCGTCAGGCGATCATCCGTCAATTTCCAAAAGTAGTGCTGACCAAATCTGATCAGGATGACCCGCAGAAGTTCATTATTACAGCATCCTGTTCATCTGATGCCTGTATCGTAGTGCAGGATGCGAGTATGGTCAGCATGTATTTCAAGGCAGCGATCCAATTTCAGCGTTCCCTGAGTGCAGACGAGCAGTTACAGCCAGCCGTGGTCGGCTTATAGGATGAGCAGGTCTATGATGTCCCTATTCCATATCTGAAGAAGATGCCCCGAGTTCGAGAAACGATTGCAACCCCCTAGAGGGAAAAGTGTAGGATGATGA